>CAZMKU010000051.1:0-11982 GCA_964567085.1 uncultured Clostridium sp. | reverse complement strand
ACAGGCAAATGCGAAAATTAATCTTTTTTTGGATATAGAATCAAAGCGAGACGACGGGTATCATAATATTTCAAGCCTTATGCAGAGCATTGATCTGGCAGATACCTTGTCAGTATCCTACGAGCCGTCTGCGGAGAAAATTATTGTGATCACGGTCGATGACCCGAGCATCCCCGCAGATGAGAAAAATATTGTCTATAAGGCGGCTGACAGACTTACAGACTCGGGAATCGTCAGGATTCACATTGAAAAGCGCATACCGTCTCCCGCGGGTCTTGCGGGTGGCAGCGCGGACGCGGCTGCGGTGATATTCGCGCTCAAAAGCTTTGGCTGTATAAATAGAACCGATGATGAGATTTTAAAAATTGCCGCTGCCATTGGCGCCGACGTGCCGTTCTGCCTTGTCGGCGGAACAAAGAAAATTTCGGGAATCGGAGATGTTATTGAGGATATGCCCGCGCTCCCCGAAATGAATCTCGCGGTAGCGGTAAGGGGGGAGGGCGTGTCTACTCCCGAGGCGTATAAGCTGCTTGATTGCAGATATAACGATTTTGTCGGTTACACTCCAAGGCCCTTTGATTTTGAAGCCCCTTGCGTTAATAACATTTATAACGTATTTGAGGAGGTCGTTCTCGAAATGAGAGACGAAGCAAGATCGCTCAAGGACGAGATGCTTCATCTTGGCGCTGTGACGGCGATTATGAGCGGAAGCGGCCCTTCGATCGTTGGTATTTTTGATTCGTATGCCGACGCGTGTGCGGCGGCGGAGAAATTGAAGGAGAGTGGCGCTATTGCCTACGCATGCAAGACGGCTCGGCGGGGAATACAAATAAAAAACTCCGCCGAAGCGGAGTTTTAAGAAATTACGTGATGTAAATATTAGCAGTGCTTTTCGAGGTAATCTACTACGTCGCCAACGGTGATGAACTTAGTTAAGTCTTCGTCATCGATCATGAGATCAAACTGCTCTTCGCAAAGCAAAACGAGGTTTGCAAGCTCAATGGAGTTGATGCCAAGGTCAGCTGAAAGCTCTGCTTCAAGCGTAATATCATCGGGATCGATCTGTAATTCTTCAACGAGAAGTTCCTTCATCTTTTCAAACATATTTCGAAATTTCCTTTCAAATTATAAAATTTTACAAAACAGTTTCGAGGTGTTATATCTCGTATAACCCAAATGACATTATATATGCTAATCGTGTTTTTGTCAAGTGTAAAATCAAAAAAGTTTTAAAAAAAATTAAATTATATCCAAAAAAGTCTTAAAAAAGGATAAAGGAGAGGATTGAAATGCATATTTTTAAGGGGCGTTATTTCTTTATAGCCTGTTTAACCTTTATATCGTGCTCAGTTCTTTCACTTTTGGTTTTGCCTACGGTAAAGCTGATTATTTCATTCGTTGCCATAGCCGCGGCAATTACGGCGGTATTCGTGTACATATACAATAAATCCACCAAGGGTCGCGTTGTTTTCGCGATCATGCTTTGCGCCGCGATATTTTTGTCGAGCTTTTCGTCGTATGTCGCGTTTGACGCGGGATATATGGCTGAAGGATACATAGTCGGCAGCAGCGTTGAGCTTGAGGCGGTCGTGATCAGCGAGGAATATAGCTCGAGTAATATGTCGGGTTACTCCGTGCGCGTGGAGAAGATCAACGGGGATAATAAAAGCTATCTTGCGATACTCGATTGCAAATATATCTCCGAGGTCAAGTCGGGTGACAGAATAGTCGCTACGGTGACCGCGCGTGAATTTGACGATAATATTGACGGCTATCTTGAAAAGCAGTCGAGACTTGCGGACGGATATTATCTTGCCTTTGAGTCGGACGGCGAGGATTCTTATGAAATAATTGATAGGGAAGTATTTGACTTCAGGAGCTTCTTTGAGAAGCTGAATTTCAATTTATCGTATAAGCTCCGTACGGCTATCGGCGGCGAGGAGGGGAATCTCGCCGTGGCGTTGCTTCTCGGCAATAAGGATTATTTGTCGGATACTACCATCCGTGATTTCAGCCGCTCGGGTGTTTCTCATATTTTAGCTCTCAGCGGTATGCATATGGTAATAATTATGGGTCTGCTTGAGCTTTTGCTGAGGCTTGTCCGTACGCCCAAGCCCGTAAGGGCGATATTTTTAATAGTTGCGTCGGTATTTTATCTGATGCTTACGGGTATGTCCATGTCAGCGACGAGATCTGTATTGATGCTTGTGTGGGTCTACCTATCAATGCTTTTCTCCTATAAGTCCGACGCGCTTACGAACCTATCCTTTGCGGGCGCTGTAATTTTACTTATCTGGCCGAGAGCGGTTTTGAGCATCAGCTTCTGGATGTCGTTTGCCGCAACCTTTGGTATCCTCGTGTTTATGCCGATTTTCAACGAGCTTTTCGACCGTGTTGAATGCGAGAATAAATTGCTCCGTTTTGTTAAGAAGGCGGCGATATACGTTATCGGACTGTTTGCGACTACGCTTTGCGCGTTTATCGGCCTTGTTCTCGTAATTTGTGTTTTCACGAAGGAATTTGCGATATATACGATGCTCGCGTCGGCAGTGCTAACTATTCCGTCGTCGTGTATTATCCTGTTTTCCTTGATATTGCCCGCGTTCTCCTTTGTTACGCCCATCAGAAGCCTTCTTATAGGAGCTATAAGGACCTGCGGTGCGTTTTCGATTGACTTTTGCTCGGATATTTCAATAAAGGAGAATATTGTTTATTCGCTGAATTACGATTTTCTTATATATTTCGCGATAGCCTTTGCTGTTGTGTTTGCCGTCTCGCTTATAATAAACCTCAAGCGCAAGCATCTCGTTCTTTTAATGTACGTGCCGATCATTGCCGCGTTCATATTCACTGTGAGCGTATATAATGCGAATAACGCCAATAAGGTAGAGGTAACCTATCTTAACGCGTCGAGCAGAAGCGACCTGATAGTCGTGGCAAACGACAGAAACGCCATAATATGCGATCTGTCAAACGGAAGTAAGAGCTCGTTTTCGACCGCGCTCGAGGTGGTTGACAGCAGCCGCGCAAGCGAGATCACCGCGATAATGCTTACGGATTACCACTCGGCGCATATTCCGACCCTCTCAAACATATTCAAGTCTCGCATAGTGCGCCAGCTCTGGCTCCCGATTCCCGACGACGAGGAATCCTATTTCAGAATGCTATCAATACTCGATGTAGCGAATGAAAACAATGTAAAGGTGAGAATGTATGGAATGGGAGATACGCTATATGCCTTCGCTGAGGTGGAGATCGTGCTTGAGCAGAGCTATATTGACCGTTCGACGGTTCCGATCTCGGTTATGAGCATTGAGTGTAACGATAGCACAGTCACTTACCTTTCACCCGCATACGTTGAGTGCGAAAGACGCGATGAATTCGAGAGCATTATTGGCGAGTCTGATTATCTTATCGCGGGCACGAGAGGGCCGAATATCAAGGCTTACTATACTGTCGGTGAGGCGGCAAATGTCAAGGAGATAGTCATTCCGAATATCGATACCGCAATTTATCTTGATACGGGCAGCATTGCGGCAGGCGTGCCGATTTATCTGGGCGCGACAAATAAATGCTTTTTGCTTTATCGGGATATTGTTGATTGAATAAAATAAAATTGCCGAGGTTTAACAAAATTTTTGCGGAATTTGAGTCAAATCCATTGACTTGCGGTAAAAAATTTGATAAAATATGAGGGTAGAAATTCATCTCAAAAAGGAGAATTATTATGCTGAAAATATATGATATTTCAGTTAATAATGTGTGCGAGCCGCAGATCATTCTGACACGCGGACTAAGATTTGGCTGGAAGCTGAAATCCGACGTTAACAAAACCTATCAGTCTTCCTACAAGCTTGAAATTCTGACGGGCAACGACGTTTATTTCGATTCGGGCGTTATCTGGTCGAGTAAGGCGTACGATATAAAATTCGAAGGATTGACCTTGCCGTCGAGGACTGACGTTGAGATAAAGGTCACGGTCTGGGATAATTACGGAAACAGCGTTGTCGGTCACGTTCATACCGCGACGGAGATCTTGCCCGATGAGTGGGGAGATGCTATCTGGATAAAGCCCTCTCATCATATAGTCAGCTGGGCGCCTTACCTTCGAACGAAATTCGTGACGAAGGGCAAGATAAAGAAGGCGGTTATGTACGCCTCGGGCCTTGGGTGCGCTGAATATTACGTAAACGGAAGGAGAACCGACGATTACTTTATCGAGCCTCCGTTTACGAATTACGAAAAAATGGTTTATTACAGACGTTACGATCTGACCGATATGCTGGTCGAGGGAGGTAACGCGCTTACGATACTTCTCGGCGAAGGTTTTTATTCGCAGAGCTGTGTCTGGGGTTATCTCGGACTCACCTACGGCGATGTTTGCGCCAAGATATTTCTTGAAATTACTCTGACGAACGGCGAGAAGCAGATAATTACCACAAATACGGAAAATTGGTCGTACGTATACAGCCCAATAACCCTCAACAATCTTTACGAGGGCGAGGCATACGATTGCAGACTTGAGGTTCCAGGGTTTGCGGATTACGACGGCACGGAATACAGATGGAACACGGTCGTTGAGGATACGACGCCAAAGGGTGTGCTGACCCCCGCGCTTTTTCCGCCCGTACGAGTTGTACGCGAGGTTGAGACTAAGAGCGTAAGAGCGGCGAGCGGCGGTAAGGACGGCGCGTGGATATTTGATATTGGCGAAAATATCGCGGGTACGGTTGAATTCCACCTGCCACAAGCTCCTCGAGGATGTGTGTACGTGTTCAGATACGCCGAGACGCTCGACGAGGGCGGCGCGCTTGATATGCGCTCTGTCGGCAGTATGGCAACGCAGTGTATTCAGCAGGATATTTATATTTGCCGAGGAGACGTCGGCGGTGAGGTGTATACACCAAGACTTACCTACCACGGCTTCAGATACGTTGAGGTTTCGGGCTTCTACGATCTTACGAACGGTTACGGCACAGTTCCGTGGCCTTCCATAGTAAAGGGGCTTGCGCTTTCTACGGACTTTAAGAAGGGAAGCAGCTTTACTTGCTCGAATACGTATCTTACCCGTCTTATGGACGTAATGGATAATACCTTCCGCTCCAATTGGCACGGCTTCCCAGAGGATTGCCCCGTAAGAGAGAAGTGCGGCTGGCTCGGTGATGCTCAGCTTGTGTCGGACTACGGAATTTTGACGTACGATTCGGTTGCCGCTTATGAAAAATATCTTGATGATATCAGAACCTCCAAGGAGGTTTACGGCACTTGGCCTCAGATAGCACCTGGTAAGCGACTTTGCGGCGATGCTACTCCGCTTTGGGGCTGCGCGCAGATAGTTATTCCTTATAATCTTTATAAATACGCGGGCAATTCCGACGCCGTTATAAAGAATTTTGATCTTATGAAGGAATGGTATCAGCACGAGCTTGACAGATCCGAGGATTATATTATAAGAGAGGGTCTCGGCGACTGGCATCCGCCTATCGGAAATAAGGACGAGAGAAGAATGCCCGTTGAGCATTCTGGAACTATTCAGCTATATGAAAACTCTAAGATGATGGAGGAGCTTTCGCGCGATCTCGGTCTTGACGATCCCGAATACTATGCAGAGATTGCCGAAAGGGTAAAGGAATCCTTCAACAGACATTTCTTCGATATGGAGAATTACACTTACGGTTATTGGGGCTCTGACGGGGCGGCGCTCAAGACGGGCATATATCCCGAAGAGTACTACAAGGAAATTCTTTTCTCGATCGCTGACAGAATAGAAAGCGACGATTTTGCAATGCAGACGGGTATTTACGGTAACAAGTATCTCGTTCCCGCGCTTATCGAGGGCGGCTACGGCGATATTGCTATGTCGTATCTGTTCAATAAGCATTTCCCGAGCTTTGCGACAATGCTTGACGACGGCGCGACTACTATCTGGGAGGACATTTCGATGCATTCGGTAATGCCCCGAAATATGTCCGCTTCCTCGTACAATCATCCGATGCACGGCGCGTTCCTGTACGTTTGCTATTCGCATATCGCGGGTATCAAGCCTCTAAAGCCGGGCTTCTCTGAATTTGAATTTTCTCCCGTAATAGTAGACTCGGTTCGCTCGTTTGAGGTAACGCTCGATACCGTTGCGGGAAAGATCAAGATGTCGCGTAAGGGTAATGAATTTATGAGAAAATACAAGCTTACGGTTCCCGCGAATACCACTTGCGTCGTAAACGTTCCGAGCTGTGTTATTACAGATGCCGCAGGCGAGATCGTAAATGAGAGACGTCTTGGCTCTGGCAAGTACAGAATCGTTGTAGGTGACTGAGATGAATTCAACCGAAAGAGGGCAGATAGCCAAAAATAATTTCCTTGACGGATATAATTGCTCGCAGGCGATAGTCTTGGCATTTTCCGATGTTATCGGACTCGACAAAACGGCTATTCTGAAGCTTTCATCATCGTTTGGCGGCGGAATGGGAAGACTTCGTGAGGTTTGCGGCGCGGTCAGCGGAATGTATTTGGTTCTGGGCTACGTCAGAGGATATAGCGAGCCCCGTGATTATGAGGGCAAGAAGCGACTTTATTCGGAAATTCAGGAGCTTGCGCGTATCTTTTCTGAAAAATACGGCTCCATCGTGTGTCGTGAGCTTATAGCGGGTGTGCCGCATACTGACGGCGCAGTACCCGAAAAAAGAAATGCCTCATATTATAAAAATCGTCCCTGCGCCGAGCAGATAGAATTTGCCGCAAAAATTTTGCACGAATTTTTTGAGGCGCACGGTGATGTATAAAGCAAAAAGTACGGTCGGGGCAATCTCGACTGTACTTTTTGAATAATTTGAATTTGGTGTAATTATGAAGATAAGAGAATATTCTGTTGGAAACAGGAAATTGAATACGGATCTTAAAATTTGTGTCGTGTCCGACCTGCATTCAATGCCATATGCGGCTTGTCTTGAAGCTGTCGAAAGTGCCGGGGCGGATATTATTATCCTCGCGGGCGATATGCTTGAGAGACTTGACGGCGCCTCGGACGACCGAAATGAGCTTGGATTTGAGTTTTTTTCCAAGGTTGGCAAAATTGCGCCGACGTATTACGCTCTGGGTAATCACGAGCTCTTCGGCTCGCACAGAGAAGCAAGAAGGGAGCCTGCCCGAATTCCTTTTGTCACGGAAGAAAATCTTAGGAGAATTAGTGCTACGGGCGTAAAGCTCCTTGACGATGCGTGCGCCGAGCATTTGTGCGGTGGGCGGCGGCTTTTAATTGGCGGTCTATCGCCCGCGCCCGACAGACCTCGGCGCGAGCCTGACCTTGAATTTGCAAGGAAATTCTGCGCGCTTGACGGATTTAAAATTCTGGTATGCCATCAGCCCGAATATTACGACGAATATTTGAAAGATCTGGATTTTGACTTAATGCTTTCAGGGCATACGCACGGTGGACAATGGAAGCTTTTCGGCCGTGGTATTTACGCGCCCGATCAAGGACTTTTCCCGAAATATTCGTCGGGAATTTACCGCGACAGACTTGTGGTTTCCGCGGGCGCGTCGAATCCGCAGAAATATATTCCTCGCTTCTTCAATCCTTGTGAAATTGTAATTCTGAATTTAAAATCACAATAAAATACTGTTGCAAAAAATTCTTGCGACAGTATTTTTTTGTTTTTTTACCGCCAAAATTCTTGTGTTTAATTTACGCTTTCGAGCAATATAAATATAGATAAATTTTTTGCGGAGAGTGGAAATTAAAATGAGGAGATTTGCGAAATTTGTTTTGATCTTAATATCTGTTTTGTTTATCGCCGCGAGCGCATTTTTGCTTTTTGCTTACAAAAGCCTCGCGCCTTATAAGGAGATGGAAATAGATGAAAAAATTATTCACGCGCGGATGGAAAGCGGAAACACGGTTTTGTACGGATATGATTTTTATGATAGAGAAAACAGAAGGGGTAAGGAATATATCCTCGAGAATTTCAAGATAGAATCGCGTGAAAATTATATTTACGTTGATCTTGCCGATATACCGCAGGATCTGATAAACGCCTTTATCGCGATCGAGGATAAGAGATTTTATCAGCATAACGGCGTTGATTTTTTGCGAACGGTGAAGGCGGGAGTTAATTACTTAATTAGGAAAAGCTCGAGCTTTGGCGGCTCGACCATTACCCAACAGCTTGTAAAAAACATCACGGGTAATTCCGAAAAAAGTATCGAAAGAAAGATAAAGGAGATGTTTTACGCGATAAATCTCGAGAAAGCTTACACAAAGGATGAGATATTGTGTATGTATCTGAACGTGATAAACCTCGGAAACAGGTGTCGCGGCGTCGGGGCGGCTTCGGAATTTTATTTTTCAAAGCCCGTCTCGGAGCTGACGGTATCCGAGTGCGCTCTCATCGCGGCGATAACGAATAATCCTTCTTATTATAACCCCGTTACCAATATGGGAAATACCCTTCGGCGTAGGGATCTCATACTCAGATGTATGCTTGAAAATTCCTTTATCACGCAAGAGGAATTTGATAAAGCAATATCTGAGGAGATAACGCTTGTGATAAGCCATGGGGAAACGAGCAAAATAAATTCGTGGTACACGGATATGGTCTTAGAGGACGTTATAAGCGACCTTTCGGCAAAATTTGATATTGACCGTGATGCGGCTTCAAGTATTATCTATAACGGTAAGCTCAGAATTTATACCGCTATGGATGAGGATATTCAAATTTTGCTTGAAAAATATTACGAGTCACTTACAGAGAAGGGAGGTCGGCTTTCGGGTGACGACAAGATCAAGTCCTCGTTTATCTTGATTGACAGTAAGACGGGAGATATTCTGGGCGTGGCGGGTGACGTTGGCGTAAAGAACGGTAACAGAATTCAAAATTACGCAACGTCAACGAAACGGCCGTCAGGCTCGGCAATCAAGCCGCTCTCGGTCTATGCCCCCGCGCTTGATAAGGGGCTCATCAGGTGGTCGAGCATATATTCCGATACTCCGATCGAGGTGAAAAACGGTGTCGATTGGCCGTCGAATGCAAACGGAGAATATCTTGGTGACGTTGATATTCAGTACGCGATAGCAAATTCTCTGAACACCGTAAGCGTGAGAGTCCTGCGCGACCTTGGGATAAAGCAAAGCTTTGATTTTTTAGGCGATAAGCTTCACTTTTGCAGCCTCGCCGAGCAAGGTCTCGGAGACGTTGGGGATATGTGTGAGTCGTCTCTTGCCTTGGGTCAGCATAAAAACGGTGTGACTCTGAAGGAGCTGACGGCGGGATATACGATTTTCGACGGCGGTATATATAAAAAGCCGCGCTCGTATTATAAGGTAACCGACGCGGACGGAAATATTCTGCTTGAAAATGAGGACGAGAGAGAAAAGGCGATCTCGGGCGAGTCTGCGGCGATTATGACGAAGCTGCTTCAAGGAGTTGTGAGCGATGGGACAGCAAGGAGCAGAATTACCTTGAATCAAAGGGTCGAGGTCGCTGGTAAGACGGGAACAACGAGCAACAGCTGTGACAGATATTTCGTAGGGTACACGCCAACGCTCGTTGGCGGATGTTGGCTCGGATATGAGTATCCGCAAAGGATCAATCTTTCGGGCAATCCCGCAATAAGCATCTGGAATGATATTCTGAATGAAATATACGACCTGCAAAAATATCGGGACACGGATACAGAATTCAGAATTCCCGATGCGGTCGCAAGGCTTTCCTACGATGCTGCAAGCGGAGGAGTGCCGAGCCTTTATACACGCGATGAGGATATAAGATACGGCTGGTTCGTACCGTAGAATAAATAAGCATTTGCTCGCATAAGATAGTCAAAAAGCTTTGTTTGAGGTCGGTATGAGGATAAAAAAGGATAGCTGGCTTGTGCCTGTCATTTTTGGTTGCTTTATGATGCTATCATACGTTGGAATGAGACTTGTTTTCGGCGGAAATTATGAGTTTTTGCACATAATCTCCGCGAGGGTCTCGTTTCCTCCTATGTGGGTATTCAATGCGCTGAATATGCTGACGCTATTTTTCTTCGGCGTGTCGGCGGGATTTTTTATAACTGAAATTTTCAGATGCAGGTATTCGGTGCAGAGTGAAAATCTCTTCTTTAAGGGCGCTGTTTTTTACGTCGCAGTATATTTTTTGAGCCTTCTGTGGTATCCATTGCTTTTTTCGCTTCAGCTACCGCTCGTATCTCTTGTAATTTCTGTTATTTGCTTGATATCGCTAATCGTAACCCTTGTATTTTGGGTGAGAGTCACACCCCCGTTCTCGTTGTTCTTGATCCCGATCATCGTCTGGCAGGCTTATCTTTCCATATTGAATCTGACCATTGTTTTCGGTATATAAAAAGATAAAGTTTTTCTTTACTTTTGTACTGTAATATGTTATACTGAATATGAAGATAACAGTAAGAGAGGACGATCCTATGAAAACGAAGGTATGTGTAATTACAGGCGCGGGCGGAGTGCTTTGTTCTGCTTTTGCTCACGAAATGGCGAAGAACGGTTATGCCGTTGCGCTCATCGATATAAATGAGGAAGCGGCTGAGAAAACTGCCGACGAGGTATGTATGTACGGAGGTCTTGCTAAGGCGTATTGCGCCGACGTGCTTGACCGTGACGAGCTTGAAAATATAAGAAGGAGAATTTCTCTTGAGCTTGGTAAATGCTCTGTGCTTATAAACGGCGCGGGAGGAAATATCAAGAGCGCGTCTACCGCTCACGAGTTTTATGAGCAGGGAGACGAGACAAGAGACGATATACCTACCTTCTTTAATCTCGACAGCCCGGGCTACGATTTCGTTTTTGACCTTAATATGAAGGGCGTGCTCATTCCTACGCAGGTGTTTTCCAAGGATATGATCGACGGAGAGGGATGCTCGGTCGTAAATATTACGTCAATGGATGCGCTTTCTCCCATGACGAAAAATCCCGTTTACGGCTCGGCAAAGGCGGCGCTTACGAATTTTACGCGTTGGCTTGCAGTGCATTTCGCAAAGGCGGGTGTTAGAGTAAACGCTATCGCTCCGGGCTTTCTTGTAAACGAAATGGAAATGGGCGAGGAAACGGAATTGACTCCCACGGAGGAAAAGATTCTCAACGCCACGCCTATGGGGCGCTTCGGTCATCCCGAGGAGCTGCTTGGTGTACTTAAATTTTTGACCGATCCTACTATGTCGTCCTTTGTGACGGGCGTAGTTATTCCCGTCGACGGCGGCTTTTCCGCGTATTCGGGAGTGTAAAAAGAAAAATCGCATTGACTTTTTTTGTCAATGCGATTTTTATTATTCTTGAGTCTTTAAAACCTTAATTGCCTCGTAGATGCTGTGAATGGGTATTATCTCGATTCCCGTATCTATGGGGCGTTTTTCTATATTTTTGTAGGGAACTATTGCCTTTGAAAAGCCGAGTCTTGCCGCTTCCTTGACTCTTTGCTCAAGGTTTGAAACCGCGCGGCATTCGCCCGAAAGACCAAGCTCGCCGATTGCGATAAGATCGTCGGGAACGCACCTGTCGGTCAGCGAGGAAATGAGAGCCAAGGCTATCGCCGCGTCACTTGCGGGCTCGTCAATATGCAGACCGCCTATTACGTTCATATAAACGTCGTTCTGATAGAATTTAAGTCCGAGTCGCTTTTCGAGAACCGCGATAATTAAGCAGAGACGGTTGTAGTCAACGCCGTTTGAGGTTCTTCGCGGAGCGGGGAAGGAGGTCGGGGATACGAGCGCCTGAACCTCCGCGATAATGGGACGTGTGCCCTCAATGGTACAAACCGCGCAGTTGCCCGGGGTCTTCACGGGTCTGCCCGAGAGAAGCATCTCGGAGGGATTTTCTATTTCGATAAGACCCTTGTCACCCATTTCGAAAACGCCGATCTCGTTAGTTGAGCCGAAGCGGTTCTTGTTTGCGCGGATAATACGGTAGGATTGAAGCTTTTCGCCCTCAAAGCAGAGAACCGCGTCAACCATATGCTCAAGCACCTTGGGACC
>CAZMKU010000050.1:0-12007 GCA_964567085.1 uncultured Clostridium sp. | reverse complement strand
TCGCCGGCGAGCTTCCGCTCACCATCGGCGGCGGTATCGGTCAGTCAAGACTTTGTATGCTTATGATGGGCTGCGCTCACATCGGCGAGGTTCAGTCAAGCATCTGGGACAAGGAAACGATTGATGCTTGCAAGGCTGCGGGAATAAGACTTTTATAAAATCTAAATCATAAACACCGCAGAAATTTTGATCTGCGGTGTTTGCTTTTTTTATTTCCCTAATTTTCTCTTGATTCTGGATGCGACGACATCAAGCGCGACGGAATTCTTGCCGCCGTTGATGATTATATCGGCGTACTTTTTCGTAGGCTCAACGTAAATGCCGTGCATTATCTTAACGGTATTAACGTACTGATTTATAACTCCGTCGATATCTCGGCCGCGCTCGGTTACGTCACGGCGAAGTCGGCGCAGAATTCTCTCGTCGGCATCCGCGTCGGCATATATCTTTATATCAAAAAGCTCGCGAAGCCGCTCGTCGTGGAACGTCAGTATTCCGTCGATAATAATGACGGGAGTCGGGCAAAGGCGTGTCAGCTTATCGCATCTTGTGTGGACACAGAAATCATAATTCGGCACGTCAACACACTCGCCCGCAAGAAGCGTACGAAGATGCTTCACGAGAAGATCGGTATCAAGCGCGTCGGGGCAGTCATAATTCGTCTTGATTCTCTCCTCCATCGTAAGATGATCCTGCGGCTTGTAGTAATTATCGTAAGAAATAATAGTTATCTCGTCGGGAAAAAGCGCCTTGAGTCCGTTCGCAAACGTGGATTTTCCCGAGCCCGTTCCGCCCGCTATTCCTATTAACATGGGTGTTGACACAATATTTCCCCCTTAATTAAAATCTTCCCATTTCCATTCGTCATACCAGCGGATGCGAGGCATATCGCCGTCAAATTCTATAGGAAGCCAAACGTACTCTGCAACCGAGGTGTTTTTCTTGGTGACCTCCATCATATTGAAGGGCATGCTTTCCTTGTTGGGGTCGTAAATGCTCTCGAAAATATCGCAGATATGGGGCATATCCTCGGGAATATCGTTAAGCCATCGGTCAGCCATCGCGATAAAGAGCCCCTCCTTCTTCGGATGCTTGAAGATACAGCTTATCTGGGAATCAAACGAGGTGCGCTTTACGTCGTTTACGTGAGTTATGCCCTGCACGGTCCACTCGCCCATATATTCGTCGGCAACCGCCGATTCCGAGGGGTTCGGGAATTTTGCGGTCGTGCCCGAGGTTATCATATATATCTTGCCGTTATAGCGGAAGGTCGCGGGCGCTTCACGGATAAAGGGCGGAAAGCCATTTTTAAAATAGCTCTTGAAATTGCCCTCCTCGACACCCATATAATCCTCAGTCAAGGGGGAAATTATCATTTCGGTATGGGGCTTCTCATAAATAACGTACGCGCGGTCGCCGTCGTCGACTATTTCAAAATCCCCAAAGCCGTGTCCGTTGGGATTATAGTGGTCGCGCACCAGAGTATAAGGGCCCTTGATGCTGTCAGCGGTCAGAATTATCGCGTAGTCAAGCGCGTGGGGTCTGCCCGTCATAACCTTTGCCCACATAACGTATTTCTTCGTCTTCTCGTTATAAAGAATATGGGGGCGGTCAAGTCGGGAGTTGTAATAAAGCGAATGTGTCTCATCATCGGTCACGGGCGGAACGATAATTCCCTCGCTCTGCCAATTATAAAGATCCTTCGAGGAATAAAGTCTTATTCCCCAGTGCCAGAGCTCCCACTCGGACTGGGATTTTTCTTTATTCTCGCCATACCAATAAAACGTATCGTTTTCATAAAACATATATCCCGCGTGCGCCTGAATTCTGTTTCCGTCTGTATCATACCAAGGCATACCTGGCTTGAAAGAATTATTTGCCATAACAATTCTCCTTTTGGGGTCGTTAAGGGTATTATAGCACAGAAATGCTTATTTGTAAAGGGAAAAGCAAAAAAAAGTGCAGAGTCAGAAGTTAAGAGTGCAGAGTTATGGATGATTTTCGCAAATGCGAAAATCTCCATTTTATTTTAACTCTGCACTCCGCACTCTGCACTTTATCTGCTCTGCACTCTGCACTTATCTATCGCCTCGGGCAAAAATTCATTCAACGCGCGGACGGTCACGGTCTCACGTCCGTTAAAGCCCGCGACTCTATCCGCCGCCACCATTGAATTATAAATTGCCTCCTCAACGCTCTCGGCAACCGCGCGGAACGCCTTGTCGATCTGTCCGTCGGATATTGTCGAAATCTGACGAATTGCCTCATCGCCGCCGCGTCGGTTAGCGGTCGTAAAGCCGATAACAACGTCGCCCGAGCCGTGTCCTATATACGAGCCCGTACGCGCCAAGCCAACCGTAGCGCGCTTCAAAATCCGCTTCAGCTGAAGCTCGCTTACGGGCAGATCCGTGCCGATAACTATCATTATCGAGCCGATATCGTCCTGCCCCGTTATCGCCTGCACCTTTTCCTCTTCCATCATCTTGATGACCTCCGCGCCAACCTTGAGCCCGTCAATTCGGAAGTCCTCTATTTTACCAAAATTCGTCTGAACGAGCGCGCCGAGCGTAAATTTCCGCTCACCGATCTCAATTACGCGGGAAGCCGAGCCGATGCCGCCCTTAAGCCCCATACAAACGGTTCCCTTGCCCGCGCCAACGTCGCCCTCCGCGAAATCGTCGTTCGCAATTCTTATCGCCTCGAGCACCTCTGTCTCGCCCGTGGGACGAACCGCTCCGTAGGACAGCGTGCCGTCATTCGTCTCGCCAACTATGGGATTTACCGAGCGCGCAAAGCCGCCCTCACTCTCGCATTGATTCACGGTATAGCTAACGAGCGCATCGCGCACCTTGCCCACGTTGAGCGTACCCGTAAGCGCGATGGGAGTCTCAAGTGTACCGAGCTCCTCGATCTGCATAAGTCCCGCGCTCTTGCCAAAGCCGTTGATAACGTGGCAAGCCGCCATTACGGGATTTGTGTGAAGATTGCCATCGGCGGGAATTATAACGGTAACACCCGTCTTGGACGTCTCGGTATCAATCGTAACCTGCCCAACGCGAACGCCGTGGACGTCGGTTATTTTATTCTTCTCGCCGCAAGGAAGACTGCCCACGGTAATTCCAAAATCTCTAATTCGCTTTGAATTCATATCAAACCTCGATTTCAAGGCCGTCGAACGCAACCTCGATATTGTGCTTTTTCATATTCTCGCAAAGCTCGTCGTGCGAGGTGTGGAGCGTTCTCGCCATATGGCTTATTATAAATCTCTTTACGTGCGCCTCAAGCGAAAGCTTCATCTCACGGATCATACTGAGATTATTATGCTCGAAAACTCGATAATCGCCCGGAATATCTCCAACGGTCGCGTCGAAAATCAAAAGGTCAACGCCGCCGTCCTTTATAGCCTCAATCTCCTCAAACATAAGCCAGCCGCCGTCAAGTCCGTAAAAAATACGCTTCTCGCCGTCGGAAATGAGAAAATGCACCGTCGGGGCGGAGTGGTTTGCGCGAACCGCCCGCACGGTATATTTACCGATCTGCTTTGTCTCGCCGTCGCAAAGCTCAGTAAATTCCGCGCCCGAAAGGAATTTCATAGTCTCCTCGTTATAGTGGTCGGGGTGCTTGTGAGAGTTGATTATATATTTAATTTCTTTGGAGTCAACGTTGAATTCCGCCAACGCGTCGGGAACGTCGGGGCCGGGATCAACAAGCAAGCAATCGTCAATAAGCAAGGACGAATTGCGACGGACGCCGTCAATTCCCTTGTGGAGCGCCAAGCACCAATCCGCCGCGCCCGTGCCTAAAAATTTGAGTTTCATAAAATTTACCTTCTTTCCGAGGTTATCAACACCATTGTATCACATTTTCTCTGCTTTTTCAAGGGGAGAGACAGAAAAAGCCCCCGAGCTTTCAGCCCGAGGGGTAAAACCAAATTATTGTTTACTGTTCATTTCTTTAAAATCACTTATAATATGCGATATATGAGAAATTTGATTTTTTGTTAATCCCGAAACATCAACACAAACAGCTTCAGTTCTTCCAAGCAAATAATCTGTAGTAACTCCAAAATATTCCGCAATCTTTATAAGCATTTCAATTGATGGAACAACGTTATCGTTCTCCCAATTTGAAACGCACTGCTTTGTAACGCCTAATTCTTTAGAGAGGTCAACCTGACTCAAGCCCTTCGCCTGCCTCAAAAGCCTTATATTTTCACTTAACATGAACATCATACTCCTCCAATGTCAAATATTACAATACTATTGTAAAACAAATTGTTGACATTTGCAAAATACTATGGTATACTAATATTTGACCGCATATATCATTCCCGAAAGGAGCCCACTATGAACAGCATACTTAAAGAATTATGGTACGGAAACATTTGTCCAAACGATGATTGCTCAAAGGCGACGCCCGAAGCTAAAAAACTTATGAAATATATCGCCGACCATCGCGACAACCTACAAGCAACCCTCACAGACGAGCAAAAAGACGTGCTTGAAAAATTCGACGATTGCTTTGCCGAGCTTACATGCATCAACGAGCGTGAAATATTTATATATGCATTCTGTCTTGGAGCAAGAATCACAATGGAAATTATGAACTTTAAGGTTGAGTAATCTCTCGTGAGACGGCGTCCTCGACCGTCCTCAAAGCCACCCAAAAAAGTTGACTGCCCTTAACAAAATGTTCACCAAATACACACTCGTTTATGATAAAATATAACTATCCTACAGAAACCCACAAGAAAGGACAGGAATATGAAAAAAATAAACACCGGAAAATGGAAGATCCTGATTATCTTTGGAACACTGTTTTTGGCAGTTTGCATACTGCTGCTTTTGATTTTTTATCAGGGCAAAAAGACCTACACCGTAACCTTTGACCTCGACGAAGGCACGCTTATAAGCGGCTCGCTCGAGCAACGAATTACACAAGGTCAGGATGCCGTTCCCCCCACCGTGGTCAAGGACGGCGCTTATCTGCGCGGCTGGAGCACCTCTTATAAAAATATAACCAAGAACGTCGTCATCAAGGCGCTCTGGGAATATACGACCACCGCAGGCATTATTTATGCCGACGTTGAAAACCAGAACTTTACGGAGATCATAGGCTCTCACCCCTACCTCTACGGCGAGGTATACCTCGGCGCGTACTTTAACGATCAGAGGGTGCTTGGCATCGGCGACGACGTTTTCGCCAATCGCACGGGCATCACGAAGGTCTATTTGCTTGACGGCCTTATCTCCATCGGTGACCGCGCCTTCGCGGGCTGCACCGCTCTGACTGAAATAGAAATTCCCGAAACCGTTACGTATCTCGGCGAGGACGCCTTCCTCGGCTGCGAATCGCTTGAGACTCTCGAGCTTAACGAGGGACTCCAGAAGATAGGAGACCGCGCGTTCGCGGGCTGCTCGTCGCTCAAGGGCGTCTCGATCCCCTCCACCGTTACAAGTCTTGGCACAGACGCGTTCCGCGACTGCGAGGCTCTTGAAATTCTCGTATTAAACGAGGGCGCGCTCAAGATAGGCGCGGGCGCATTCGCGAACTGCGAGAATTTGGTCAAGGTCATTATTCCCGAGGGCGTTATCAGCATTGATGCGGGCGCGTTTGAAAATTGCAAGAATCTCACGGAGATCGTTCTGCCCGAAAGCGTTAACCGCATAGCCGCGGGAGCATTTGCGGGCTGCGATAATCTTATCATCACGGTTAATTTCTCCGAGGATGAAAAGCCTCCCCTTTGGGCGAACGGCTGGCAGGGCGACGCGCAGGTAAACTGGGCGGACGACTCCGAGCAGACACCCGAAGATGTCGAGACGACCGAAAATTCTGACGAAACGACCGGAGGAAATTGAGTATGCACATGATGCAAATGCTGGGCGTTCTCTCCGCCGTGTTTTTTGCAGCTCTGATTCTGATGTGCTGGCACCGTGAAAAGCTGAATCACCCCATTTTCCCTCCCCTGTTCTGGTTTGTTTGCGTGGCGTTCTTCTTCTGCTGGAACTACGCGGCATTCGAGCGCGGATGGCTGGATGACGGCTTTATGACTCTGGAAAACATAAGCCCGTACGTTTGCACGGTCATTCTCGTGACCCCGTTATTGCACGAAAGAGTAAGAGAGCTTGCCGACTGCGCCATCGCGTTCCTCGCCTTCGGAATGTTCTTGGCGATGTACATAAGCCCTGGCGCAGAATACTTCTTTAATTTCGTACAAACGGCAACCTTTATGCACGTCGCAGAGCAGGCATGCCACCTCGGAATGGCGCTTTACGGATTTTTCCTCATTCTCTCAGGCCGTGTCAAGCTCGATTTCAAGAGCTATTTCAAGGCTCTCGCATTCGTTTACGCGTCGATCTGCTTCGGCGTGTTCCTGAACTGGTGCTTCCATCTCTCCAACTTCGGTATGGATATGTACGGAAACTACTCGATCTACTTCCTTGATATTTTCGGTAGCTTTGAGGCAACGCTCGTCGCATACCTCATCGGCGTTCTCGTGGTCATCACCCTCGGCTTGCTCGTCGGTATGTTCCTCGATTGGATATCAAGGCCGAAGGCCGTTGCGGAAAATGCGCCTCTGATCGAGAGCATAAACGACACTGCAGAAAGCAAAATCAATGAAAACACCGCGGAGGAAGCTCCCTCCGACGAATAAAAAGCTTTATGGCGCGCCTGCTCTATCGCAGACGCGCCTGCTTTATTCTCACGCGACAGGTAACATTCGATTCACATATCATAATTTCGAGCGTTTGTAAGGCGTGATGTTGCGGCGTTGCCGCAGTGGCGTTATGCTTCGCATAGAGATGTTGCTCCCGATCCAAAACAGATGCTTATATCCTTACAATACACGAAATGTCAAAGCATCTGTTGTTTTCGATCATTCACGGCGTAGCCAGACTATCATATCCGTCTCGCCTCTGTTTGCAAAGCAGTTGTACGGTATAAGCTTAAGGCTTGCTCTTATCTTTTTCGGTGCACGGTTTGAATAAAGCTCGTCTCCAAAATCTGTTTCCCTTACGCAAGCCACCTGTAGTATATAGAGCCCGAAGCGCTCATCGTAGACCTCATTAAATTCGGGAACCCGGGGTATAGAATAGCTATGAAGATCTGCATCATTGTCCACACCCTCCGCGCAATATACCACGGGACCTCTTGCAACGCAGACACGTCCCGCATTTCTCATAACACGGCTGTCAGCATATACAAGCCTCGGCTTTACGTCAAAATCCGCAATGATTTCGCCACCGTCGTTCTCAATCACAGCATATCCACGTTCGATGGAGTAGGGCTTGTTGAACGTAAAGCGTTCGCACCATGATGGAATACGCACTGCTACTTTTGCGGCACCCTTGGCAGTTAGCTTTATTTTTCCGCTGTTTGGATAATCGGTTTCTTGTGTACAGCATACTTCAACGTCATTTAACTGTGATGAAATAAACTGATTGATGTACAGGGTGTCGCCTTCACTACCGTAAATGTAGTTTCCGAGAGAAGGGAGAATCCTGTTTATATTGGGGGGACAACAGGAACAACTGAATATGGCAGGACGCTGAGTTATTGGAAAATTGCGCCCTCCGTGTTTTGTAACAAGGTGCTCAGACAAATTTATTTCAAGAGGATTTGTGTAAAAGAATTTTTTTCCGTCTAAGGATAATCCTGAGAGTACACCGTTATACATAGCGCGTTCGACTACATCGGCATATTTGGCGTCATTTTCGAGGGCAAGCATTGCATTTCCAAAGAACAAGAGCGCTATTGCCGCACAGGTCTCAGCATAAGCCGTATCGTTTGGAAGGTCGTACCTTCTTGTAAATGCCTCGCCGATTCTTGTCGAGCCAAGTCCACCCGTGACGTACATCTTATGCGACACTATATCATTCCAGAGAATGCGACAAGCATTTTTCAGTTCGCCGTCATTCGTTTCTTTTGCAAGATATGCCATACCCGTATAAAGATATAAAGCACGTACCGAATGACCAACTGCCTCGGTTTGTTCTCTGACGGGCTTGTGACTTTGGTCGTACTCGGGATAATCATTCTCGCCGACATTTCCGCGAGTATTTATGAAATGAGCCGCAAGCTCAAGATATTTTCTTTTGTCTGTATAGCGGTACATGCGAACAAGAGCAAGCTCTATCTCTTCGTGACCCGGGGTGTAAAAATCAGCGCTCTTATCAGCAACGAAAACCTCATATATATAATCCGCGTATTTTTCCATACACTCAAGAAGCTCCGTCTTGCCCGTCGCTTCGGCATATGCAACAGCCGCCTCCATCAGATGTCCCGCACAGTAAAGCTCGTGAGCATAACGGTATGTAAATCTTTTTTGGGGCTCAACAACGGTAAAGTAGATATTGAAATATCCGCTCTCGTCCTGATACTCCTTTATCTTGGATATAATGCCGTCTGCCTTTTCTTCAAGCTCGTGCATCTCGGGGTGATGCTTCAAAATATAAGCCGCCCCTTCTATCCACTTGGCAACGTCGCTATCCCAAAAGTAATGTGGCTTAACAGCGTCTTCAATGTCGGCATTATAGTTGAAATCAAAGGCTGATATTCTTCCTGTTTCAAAAAAGCGATCGTACACCGTGTCAATCGTGATTTTCCGATTTATCTCTTGCTTGCCGAACATATAACCGGAGGTAAGTCTCACATCTTGATAACAATAAATTTTCATAAGATATATCTCCTTTATATCAATATTTTGTGAATTTTTTGTAAGGCGTTGCTTTTTAATTAAATTTATTATATAATATATTTGTACCAAAATCAATTCTCAAAACACGATATGAGGTAACAAAAAACGATATGAACGTTCTGATAAACAATAACATTAAATTTTCATACGCGGGACTTTTTTCAACGAAAACGGAATGGATACATCCCAAACGAACAGAAAAAACATATGAGATAATTTGTGTCACAAAAGGAAAGGTATATATGCGTGAGGGGGAGCATGAATATATAGCAGAACAAGGACAAGTGATGTTGCTATCCCCGAACGTGCTTCATTACGGAACGAGGGTAACGAGTGACGTCGGCTTTTATTGGGTGCATTTTACCGTGAAGGAGGGAGATCTCCCATTTAATAAACGCTTTTTCGAAACCTTCAACGATATGTATCTCTTTAAGGAGCTGTTGCACTATAACAATCTGCCGAGCGTTCCTGAATACGCTGTAAATTCAGTACTCATTCATATACTTGCCGTACTCTGTCATTTGTCCGAAAAAAGTGTGTGCCGCTATAACAGTATTGCCGAGACACTTCTCGAGTGGATAAGGATAAATGCAGACTCCTCTCTCACTGTTAAAAGTGTGGCAGAGCATTTCAGCTATTCTCCCGACCACATAAACCGAATTTGTAAAAAGAATTGCGGCATTGGTGCGAAGACGCTTATCAATAATTTTTTGCTTGCGAAAGCCAAGGAGCTTTTATGCAATACAGAAAAGTATGTTAAGGAGATAGCTACCGAGCTGGCATTTCCAAGCGACAAAGCCTTTATTGCATACTTTAAATATCATGAGGGCTGTTATCCGTCAGAGTTTCGTAACCGCTTCGGAAAAACACACATGAATGGAGTATGATGCGAACATGTTCGCCGCACAGCTTAAGAGTGGAAAAACAGAGATCCAAATCATCGTAAATCCCACTCTTGCACCTGCAGGCAGAGTTGTAAAAAGTCGACCTAACATCATTGAGCTTGGGCCTAAAGCTTTTATTAGCGAGACCGAATTGGCGAATACTATTGCCCATGAACTCAATCATGCACGAAGTTATCTGAAAGGTGGTCGTGCTCCAGAATCAACAGCATATGCTTCGGGAAACACATTAGAAAAATATATAAGGGGGAAAAAATAATATGTGGCACGATAATGATGCTATAGTTCAAATCTATAATAGTTTCATCGAAACTACCAAGGCGTTTCCTTGCGAATGTCCTGAATGCAAAAACCAGTCAGTACACGTTTATATTCATGACCATGGGGATAATCGCTGCGGTGTATGGACATGGTGTAGCAATTGCGGTGCATTTTCACACACGAGTGCACAGACTCCTACTTGGTGGAAAAATCCTGTGTTTATCGATGAAACCGAATTGTGCTCCGATCCTGACTATCTTGAAACGAAAGCCATTGAGATTGACGAATGGGTAAATAGTTTTAGTGCTTGTAAGAGAAGCAAATCCCAACAAAACGTTATTGAGGATCGTTTTAATGTGAGATTAACAACTGATATTCAAGGTATTCCTTCCGGAACCGAAGGTGTTATTGTTATCAAAAACGACTTCAAGACAGTAACGGTGCAATTCATTAGCAAAGAAGAAGCAACCACTAACATTTTGCTTGACCACGCCGAACTTATTAAGTCCGTAGAGATTTTGTAATCAAACGATAGTAATCTGAGGGGTGACTATGACAAAAAATGTAAAATTAACAAGTGTAGGGTATTTCAAAGAAATGCTTGACGGTAGTCCGAGCGATCCGTCTATTAAGGACTACGTTAACAAAGGCACCAGTTCTCTCATTGATAAAATTTGTGCTTACTTGGATAACGGTGTTCCTCTCATTGTTTCGCCGGGAACAGCATTAGACGTTATTGATGAAGCAAAAGGAGTCGCAGGTTCTCCCTCCATTCTTACCGATGGAAAATGGGCTTGGTCAGGCGTGTTGTCGTACTATGTGAAAAATTACAATATTCAATTAAACGACGAGTTTATTGAAACCATGATTGAGAACGGATGGAAAATACCTGTATGCGAAAAGGAGTTTGATTATTCATCCATCCTTTTAGACGGTATGTCACTTTAAATAGTGTTGAGGTAAAAGTCCAGCTATTCAAGCATAATTAAGGAGGGCGTTTCTAATGGCAAGATTAGGTTGTTCTTGCGGTGCTGCTATGAGTACCGTTGATTGTCCATCGCCGCATGTTTATCATATTTATACACACTCTGAGGTTGATAGAGCCTTAAGCAACGATCCCGATTGTCCTTATTGGGATTTCCACACTAATTGGGATTCAAAAAAGGATGAAAAGCATATATTCACGAGCGAGGAATACTCTTATTGGTATTGTACAGCTTGTGGTAGAATGTATCAAGTCCAAGCACAACCGCAAGGCAGGTGGATAAAGAAGTTCCAATTGGCAGATGATATCTCTTTTCTCACAGATGAGGATATTGTGAATTGGGAAAAGCTTTATGTGTATTCTGACAAAGTGGTTGATCAGATCACCGAGAAAGATTTCACGATTAAGTTAGCCGATTTTATCAATCATAAAAAGCATCTTTATGATTGCTATATCTCCAAGTGTGGTTCCACTATTGCTGTTTGCAAAAGGAAGACTAAAGAAATCGTAAAAGTTTATCTTCTCGAAGAGGCGATCTAAAACAAAAAAACCGCCAGATGCTACCAACATCTGACGGGTGCGTTCTAAAGATACGAGTATCCTTCGAACAAGTGCAACTTTATTATACCACACTTTCGCAAAATTGCAACACATTTTTTGAAATATTTACAATTTTGTGTTGACTACATTTTGTAAGATGCTCTATCTTAAGAACCTCGGGATGTCGCTACTGATTGCGACATCCCGATTATTTTTATTGGTTATTTGCCTTCACATTGGCTAAAAAATCGCTCACAGGCGGTTTTGAGAGGATTTCCCGAATCCTTCCTCGTGTTGCTACGCAAACCTCGCAAGAGAGGCTTATTTCGGCTACAAGACCGTTCTTTAGCTCGAAGTGTTCTTCGTAGCATTCCTCATCCCATGTTCGATTGCGGAAGTACAAGGCTTTTCCTTTGAGTCCTCCGCGGTTGACAGCGAATATCTCCGAGGTGGGAATGAAGACTTCGCTTTTAGCGAGAGCTTCGAGCGTTCTGAGAGGCACAGGCTGCTGTACTCGCACATCAAGGATCCACACGGCGTTTTGGCGTTTGGCATCTATTAAAATCGCACTATGAAAAATGGGTAGAAAAAAGCCCGGATGCCTTGTGACATCTGGGTTTT
>CAZMKU010000049.1:0-12073 GCA_964567085.1 uncultured Clostridium sp. | reverse complement strand
GCGAGAGCAAACCTCAACGACCTCTTTGCGCAGATCTCCGACGGTGTTAAGGAGCTTAACATTATCGTAAAGGCTGACGTTGGCGGCTCGGCAGAGGCGGTTCGCGCTTCTCTTGAAAAGCTTACGAACGAAGAGGTTAAGGTAAGAGTTATCCACTCCGCAGCGGGTGGTATTACAGAGGGTGACGTTATGTTCGCGGCGGCGTCCAACGCAATTATCGTCGGCTTTAACGTCCGTCCCGACAAGACGGCTCTCGATTCGGCAGAGCGTCAGGGCGTTGATCTTAGAACCTACCGCGTAATTTACCAGTGTATCGAAGAGATCGAAGCGGCTATGAAGGGTATGCTTGCCCCCAAGTTCCGCGAAAATCTCCTTGGTCACTCCGAGGTAAGACAGACGATCCACGTTCCGGGTGTCGGCACCATCGCAGGCTCTTATATCCTTGACGGTAAGATCACGCGTAACTCCCAGATCAGAGTCGTTCGCGACGGCATCGTTATTTTCGAGGATAAGATCTCCTCGCTCAAGAGATTTAAGGACGACGCCAAGGAGGTTGCGCAGGGCTACGAGTGCGGTATCGGTCTTGACAAATTCAACGATATCCGCGTAGGCGACATTCTCGAAGCCTTCGTAATGGAAGAAATAGAAAGATAAAATGTCAAAAAATTCTCTCGGGGGAGAGCCCCCCGAGAGAAATACAGTTTTTAATGCCTGAAAATAGGGGGTGAGATAAATGACTTACGAGAAATCCTGTGGCGCGCTCGTTATTCACTTTGATGAAAACGACGAGGCACACGTTCTTATGATAAAGCACGTATGCGGCGGACACAGATCCTTTCCCAAGGGACACGTAGAAGCGGGCGAGAGCGAGAGAATGACCGCGGAGCGCGAGGTCCACGAGGAAACGAATATAAGAATACATATTCACGAGAAGTTCAGACATAACGTATTCTATAGCCCGATGCCGGGAGTAAAGAAGGAAGTCGTTTATTTCTTGGCGTACAGTAAATATACAAATGCTATTCCCCAGGAGGGCGAGGTTGCCGAGGTTGAGTGGATTCCGCTCAAGGACGCGGAAAGCTATCTCACTCACGAAAACGATAAGTTCGTTTTGCGCAACGCGATAAACTATATCGAAAGAAAAAAAGCCAGACGCCAGAAGCGTCTCCAGCTCAGAAGTCAGACGAAATAAAAGAAGCAGAGACCTCATAGGCCTCTGCTTTTTATAAATTATACAGCTCTTATTTTTCGTTAATCATGCTTCAGTAATCAAAATTACCTTTTTTCCTACTTTTTCTGCATACTTGATTGTATATTTCGTTCCCCTTGAACAACCATCCCACACTATCAAAGCAATGTCACATAAATCAACCATTTGCTCATTTCGCTTAAGCGGCGCGAATTTTCCATAAATCTCATATCGTGGGCGCAAAATCAATTTTGACAAATGTTTTCTGTCTGCATATTTTTCTGCTAATATATCTATTCCATCAGCTCCACCCGCAATTATCATTGTTATACCCTCGGGAATATATTTTTCCAAATCATATTCCTTAATACTTCTAGATCCAGCAACCAGTAATTTCATATAAACCTCTACAGCACCTATAATTACCTTATATTTTACATAAGGTTTACTATATTATATCATATAACAATTAAATTGTAAATAAGGTAAAATATTTTTGTAAAATAATAATATGTGCTATAATTAACAGTGAGGGCAATATGATAGACAGTCAGTATAAAATGAATTTGATCAAAATAGGCTTGAAAATTGCTTATTACAGAAAGCTTCAAGGAATGACACAGGAGGAGCTTGCAGAGGCTTGCGACCTGTCCTGCGGTTATATTTCGCAGCTCGAAGCGCCAAATTGCTTTTTCTGCCCCTCGCTGAAAACCTTATTCAAAATCGCGGAGGTGCTCGGAACTACGGTTTCGAAGCTTACAGACATCGAAGAATAAGCTTTATAAATAGCATTTAAAACATAAAAATCCCGAACGGAGTTGAATCCGTTCGGGATTTTTTATATGTATTACAGCCCAATAAACACCGCAAGCATCAAAAATCCAATGGACAAAATCATCAGAACAAGCTGGAACAGTATCGTTTTCTTGAACCATTCCGCAAAGCTTACGTCGGCAAGTCCCAAGCCTACGAGTAGCGTGCCGCAGGTCGGATACAAAACGTTCGTATATCCGTCGGCAAAAAGGTAAGTCAGAATAATGACCGTTTTGCTGATGCCCTCGATAGGAGCGAGAGTGAGCATAGGTATGATCAAAACCGCCTTTGCGGACGCGCTCGGGATAAAGAATTCGATTATGAGAACGAACGCGTACAAAATAATTACCGCAAGATACGGGGATATATTCGTTACGGAATTATAGAAATAATAGAAGATCGTGTGCAAAATGTTACCTTGCTGAGCGAGGTGCGTAATACCGAAGGCGATCATAATTATTACCACCGACGGGAGAACGTCCACAACTCCCTTAACAAAGCTATTTAACAAACGCTTATACGAGCCGAGCAAAAGTCTGCCTATAATAACCGTGCCTACGATAAACGCCACCGCCATAAACACCATCGCCAGCGATCGAAGGGCAGCTATTGAGGTAGTAACGATAACCGCCAGGAGAGCGATCGAAAACAGAGCGACGATCATCTTCGCCTTCTTGATATCCTCTGCGCGCTCCTTATCCGAAACCGTCACAAATCCTTGAACGTCGAATTTCTCGGTCGTCTGCTTTTCGTCACGCTTCGCCAAGAACGTCAAAAAGAGCGAGGTGAGAACGTACATTACGAGGAAGATGATGCATCTGTACCACATTCCGTCCGTAATACTTACGTTCGCCGCAAGCGCCGCCGTTCCTATGGTCAGGGGATTCGTTATCGCCGTAGTAAAGCCAACGCCCGACGCGATCAGAACGAACGAAATAGCCGTAAAGCGCGACCAATTAAGCGCCGTGCAAAGCATGGCAAAAACGGGGTACAGAATAAGCAATTGCTCCTGAAGTCCAAAGACTGCAGACAGGGTCATAATAACGGCGGTGATGACCCAAATGGCAACAAAGCGCTTTGAGTGAAGCCTCAGCATTATCACTCTGACAAGCGAGACGAGACCGCCGCTCTCCTCAAGCACCTTGAACGTGCCGCCAAGCACCAACAAAAGCGCAATGATCATTATCATATTTGCGCTGCTACTGCCGAAAAGCAACGCCTCAAAGGGAGACGTCAACCAGCGATACACGGGAAGTCTTGTGGAATTTTCATTCTCGTCAAGCTCACGGTAAGAATCAATGACGATCTGCTTGTTCAGAGAAGCGTCATCGGTGTATTGATAAAACGGCTCATCCGCCTTCGACTCGTCGGTAGTGTAAACGGTATATCTTCCCGCGGGTATTACATAGGTAAGCACACCGACTATAACCAAAACCGCCAAAAGTATCGCGACTACTGTAATAAAGCTTTTTAACCCGAATTTTACCTTTGAATTCAACTCTTGCGATTTACCCATAAAATTCTCCTTTGCTATCTATCGAGCTCAGCCCCTTTAAGCTATAATCATAAACGTCCTCGCAGGCGGCTCTCCACCTCTCGTCATAAAGATTGTGGATCTCCTCCGACGCGAGCGTCCATTTGATAAGACAGCCGCTCTTTTCTTCGGGAACGATCATAAAATAATCGTTATTGTAATAAAACTCCAGAAAACCCTTCGTTGAAAATGTGAGGGAATATAACGATTTTGCATTGAAGGTGAAATTTATCTTCTGTCCGTTAAGCTCGCCCGAGAACGACAGCTCCCGATTTGTCAGTCTTATCCCTCCGACACCCAAAAGCTCTCTGTCCTTCGGGGGCTTTCTCAGCTTGTCCGTTTTTATCGTACACAGACTTCCGCTCAAGGTCATCTCGAAGGCGTCGTCCTTGATCTGACTTGCGACGCATCTGCGCTGCCACCGATACCACTGATCAATATCGGCGGGACAATCCTTGCCGCTGACACCGATAAGATCGTAATATTCGTTTACCCTTGCGGAGAAGCCGCAGCAATCGCATACGATCGTGTCGTTTTCAACGCGCAGAGTATGCTCCCGCTCGCAATCGGGACACATATAAAGAATTTTGTCAAGCCCAAAGGCGTTAGACTTTTTGCCTACGTATTTATTTCGCGCGGTCTTGTTGAAAGCGAAATCGTTATAGCTTATCTTCTCAAGAAGCTTCTCGTAGATCTGCTCCTCGGTAAGCTCGCGCAGCTGCTCAGGAGTAAAAAGAAGGCTGTAATTTATACCGATATAGCCGCTCTTACGATCCGACGAGTATCTGTTAGTGGCAAGATACGCGCCCCTTGAGGTGCATACGACGATATTTGCTCGGCTGGCCTTGATAAACTGCGCCGTCGCGGGATTTATCGGGTGAGTGCTTCCGCTCGTCGACTGAATACCCTCGGGAAAAAGTCCGACAGCACCGTTGCGCCGCAGAACGCCGAGCATCTTTTTTACGCTTACGAAATCGGGCTGATATAAGTATTTCGATATTACGCCAAGCTTCAAAAAAAGCCAATAAAGTCCCTTTTTGAGTATGTTCTGGTAACCGCAAACCACGTTTACGTCCTTGCGCCCAAAGCCGTATATCGTATAAATAAATTCCAGCCTTGATGCATGCGAGGAAAGAAGCACCGTCGGTTGCCCGTCTATCGACCGAGGATCATAGTCATAGCTGAACTCCACCTTATACGATTTGTTCAGAATTCCCAGCACCCACATGCCTATTGACATAAGCGGCAAGCTCGGCTTTTTAATTTTTCTGTTTATCAACCTTGCTTTTAAATCCCTTTTCATTCCTTAAAGCTTCCTTTAATTCAACAAATATTTTATCAAAAGCAGAATCAATGCTTAAAACACAGTATTATGTAGGCGTACACCTCATCGCGCTTGCTTGGGATCACGTCATTTATTTCAAATAATGATTTTTACACGCGCCGCCCGAGACCTTGACTCCGCCGAGAGAGACGCCGTTTATCTCAATCACGGCAAAGCCCCCCTTCGCCTCGGGAACGGTAATTTCGAGTCCGTTTATATAGTCGTAAAGGCGAGGATCGTCTACATCAAGGCTGATTTTGTTTCTGAAATGCTTGCCCAGCGCGGAAAAGAGATGATGCGAGGGAACGAGACGGCCGCGTCTGACCTCGCCCATGCAAACGCCCGCAGAAAATACGCCGAACGGCATAATTTCAATATCGGGGCAGAGATAGACTTTTCCGTTATAGTAAAAGGGCTTCAAGTATTCAACGCCCTCAAGATTTTCATCTGAAAATCTCCGCGCCACAGAGATCGCTTCAAACTCGTCTCCGGTTGCCGAACGGGGCTTTTCCTTACTCTTTTTGCTCTTTTTGCGAGCGGGGTTGCTGTGGAAAACCGACTCCGTTTTCTTCATAAGCGCAATGAACTGACCCTCGCCATCGGACACGTACGGATAAAATCGACGTGTCTTTTTCATATCGTAAGCCGCTCCCTCAAAGCAAATGCCGTCAGCGGTGTGAGCCTTAACGGACTCCTCAACGTCGCAAAGGGAAAATTCGGGGTGAGAGTTCAAAAATTTCTCAACGTTCATCTCGTTTTCTTCAAGTGAAAATGTGCAGGTCGAATAGAGAAGATAACCGTCGGGGGCTACACACTTGGCGCAATTTTCAAGTATCTCCATCTGCCGCTCGGCGCACATTTTAACATTTTCGGGTGACCATTCCCGTATCGCGAGCTCATTTTTGCGGAACATCCCCTCGCCCGAGCAGGGCGCGTCACACACAACGAGATCAAATTTTTCGGGGTAAAATTCCGCGATATATTTTGTATCAAGATTTAAGATAACCGTGTTGCGACAGCCAAGGCGCACGGTGTTTTCCTCGAGAATACGGCATCTTTTCGTAACGTATTCGTTTGAAACAACGATGCCCTCGTCACCGACCGCCGCCGATAGCTGCGTGGTTTTGCCTCCGGGGGAGGCGCAGGCGTCTAGCACACGCCAGCCGCGCTTTATATCGACCGCCTTGACGGTTATCATTGCCGACGGGTCCTGCATATAGATCATTCCCGCGTGGTGAACGATATGTGCGCCAACCTTATCGGCATCGGTATAAAACCCTTCGGCCGCAAAGGGGATCGCCTTTGCGGAAAAGGGGTTTATTTTTATATATTCCTCAGTGGAAATCTTTATATTATTAACTCGGAACGCGCGAATTGCATCTCCGTTCTCGAGACAAGAAAAGAGCCTCTCGGCGTCAACTCCGTCGTAGGTAAGCATTCTTTCCTTGAATTTTTCGGGAAGCTTCATAAAGCTACTCCTTTGATTTTTCTATATAGATCCTCGGCATTATCCGCAAAGAGACAGCCGCCGTGCATCTCTAAAAATTCCTTGTCGCGAAAACCCCAAGTTACCGCGATGCAGGGAAGACCTGCATTTTTCGCCGTTGCAATATCCACGTCGGAGTCGCCAACGTAGACCGCCTTATCGCAACCGAGTATGCGCATCACCTCAAAAACCGAGTCGGGCGCAGGCTTGCGGGAAGCTCCCGCGCGGTCGCCGACAGCGACGTCAACAAGGCCGCCGAAATACTCGCGGCAAAGCTCTTTTGCGGCAAAATCCACTTTATTGGTAACGACCGCGATCTTGTATCCGTCATTACGCAGAGCGGCAAGCACATCAACAAGACCGTCGTAAACACAAGTTTTTATGTTCGCGTGCTCTCCGTAATATTCCTTGAATTTTGCGAGCGCGCAATCGAAAAATTCTTCCTTCCCGTCGGGCAGAGCGCGGCGGATAAGCTCGCCGATCCCGTTTCCGATAAAGGAATTTACTTCTTCGATGCTTCTCTCGGGAAAGCCGTAAGAATGAAGCACGAAATTTACGCTGTCGCAAAGATCGCCCAAAGTATTGAGAAGCGTACCGTCGAGGTCAAAAATCACCGCGCGGCCCATTTTTCGCTCTCCGAGATATATCTTCTCTCAACTCGCGAGGAAACTCCGCAAACTATTTCATATTCGAGGAAGCCCGAAGCCTTGGCTATCGCCTCAAGCGTACCCGCCTCGTAGCCAAACATTGAAACGCGGTCGTGCTCGCAAGCATCGGGAATATCCGTGATGTCCGCCATGCACTGATCCATGCAAACGCGTCCTACGAGCTTTGCGCGGTAAGCGCCGCTCTTTGTCTTTATTTCAACCGTCGAGCCGCGGTACATTCTGAAAAATCCGTCGGCATAGCCTATCGGGATGGTCGCAATTCTTCTCTCGCTGTCGGCGGTAAACGTTCCGCCGTAGCCAAGCTCCTCGCCCGCCTCCATTGTGTGAATGTGGGAAATAAGGCTTTGAAGCTCCATTACGGGCTCGAGCAAAAACGTCATATTTTCAATGGGGTTATAACCGTAAAGCATAATTCCGAGGCGCACACCGTCGAGGTGGAACTCGGGATATTTTGCGTTGCCCGCGCTGTTGCAGATATGACAAAAGCCCGCGTCAATTCCTTTTTGCTCAAGATGCGATTTGACCGCCACAAAGCGAGCAAACTGTCGCTCGGTGTGATTAAAGGGCGCGCCGCTCTCGTCCTCGTCGCTCTTTGCAAAATGAGAGAACATGCCCGTAATTCTGATGCCCTCGAGCCTTGATACCGCCTCGATCTCGTCGGCGGCGCGCTTTGCCTGTATGTCGTTGTGGCAAACGAAGCCGACTCGGTTCATGCCCGTATCAAGCTTTACGTGAATATTTACGCAAACGCCTGCCGCGGATGCCGCTTCGGCTAAAGATACGCAATAGCCGTACGAAATGCCCGCCTGAATTATATTAAGCTCGGAGAGAGCCGCCGCGTATTCCACGGGCGTATAGCCGAGAATGAGAATATCGGCTTCGGCATCATTTTTCGTAATTGTACGCAAAAAGGTGCGGAGCGAGGTCGCCTCCTCGATTGACGAAACCGCAAAAAAGTCACAGCCGCAGGAAAGTAACGCCTCGGCGCACTCGTTTGCTCCGTGGCCGTACGCGTCCGCCTTGACTACGCAAACGTGACGCTTTTCGGGGGAGAGGGAGGCGAGCTTTTTATAATTTTTCTTGAGCGCATCGAGATTTATATACGCAATATTTTTGGGATGCTCAACGCTCGGTAATGATGAATATAAACGTGGCATATGCCTTGCCTTTCTTGAAAATTCGCAAAAATTGTACTTGAATATCATAATTATAACACATTTATCCGCATTTTTCAACTGATTTCTTTAAGAAATATAAATATAATAATATTCGTATATTGTTGACAATCAAATGAAAATATGCTAAAATGTATGGTGACTAACTATGTACATTTCCCACGGAGGTCAGTATGGAACAGAACAAGATCACAAGGCTTTCAAATATGGCGACAAGGGTGCGCCTCGGAATCATAAATTCCACCCACGCGGCAAAATGCGGACATCCCGGCGGCTCGCTTTCTATCGCGGACATCATCACTTACCTCTACTTTGAGGAAATGAATATAGACCCCAAAAATCCCAAATGGGAAGATCGCGACAGATTCGTTCTCTCAAAGGGACACACCGCTCCCGCGCTTTATTCTGTGTTAGCGCTTCGCGGATTTTTCCCCGAGGACGAGCTTCTGACTCTCCGCAAAATCGATTCAAGACTTCAGGGACATCCCGATATGAAGGGGATCCCCGGAGTTGATATGTCCACGGGCTCGCTCGGCCTCGGGATTTCCGCGGCTTGCGGTATGGCTCTCGCGGGCAAGATCGACAAGCGTGATTACCGCGTTTACACCATTCTCGGAGACGGCGAGAGCGAGGAGGGTCAGGTTTGGGAGGCTTGCATGTTTGCCGCTCACTATAAGCTCGACAACCTCTGCGTTATTATCGACTACAACGGTCTTCAGATCGACGGCCCCGTCGCCGAGGTAATGAATCCCGCTCCCTTTGAAGCCAAGCTCGAAGCCTTCGGCTTTGAGGTTGCATCCATTGACGGTCATAATTTCAATGAGATTGAAGCGGCGCTTGCAAAGGCAAAGACGGTCAAGGGCAAGCCCTTTGCGATCGTTTTGAACACAGTCAAGGGTCGTGGCGTTTCCTTTATGGAAAACCAGGTTAACTGGCACGGCGCGGCGCCCAACGACGAGCAGAGAGATATTGCGGTTGCCGAGCTCTCGGCGCTTTTGTGATAGGAGGACGGATCAATGGCAGATAAAGCAGTAACTAAAATAGCAACAAGAGAAGCCTACGGCAAGGCGCTCGTAGAGCTTGCGGATAAATATGATTTCGTAGTGCTTGACGCGGATCTCGCGGCGGCGACAAAGACGGGAACGTTCAAGAAGGCTTGTCCCGACAGATTTTTCGATTGCGGTATTGCCGAAGGCAATATGATGAGCGTAGCGGCGGGAATTGCCACAACAGGCAAAACTGTATTTGCATCATCCTTTGCAATGTTTGCGGCAGGACGCGCGTTCGAGCAGGTAAGAAACAGCATCGGCTACCCTCATCTCAACGTCAAGATCGGCGCAACTCACGGCGGCATTACCGTCGGCGAGGACGGCGCGACGCACCAGTGCCTCGAGGACATCGCGCTTATGAGAACTATTCCCGGCATGACGGTTATAAATCCTGCGGACGCGGTTGAAGCAAAGGCAGCGGTTGAGGCAGCTATGCAGACCTACGGCCCGTTCTATATGCGATTCGGACGCTTCGCGGTGCCCGTGATCAACGACCGTCCCGACTACAAGTTTGAGCTTGGTAAGGGAGTAACGCTTCGCGAGGGCAACGACGTGAGCATTATCGCCTCGGGCCTTATGGTTTCCATAGCCCTTGAGGCGGCAGAGCTGCTTGAGGCGGAAGGAATCAACGCCCGCGTTATCAACATTCACACGATAAAGCCCATCGACCGCGAAATTATAATCAAGGCGGCGCAGGAAACGGGAACTATCGTAACTGCCGAGGAGCACAATATCATCGGCGGTCTTGGCTCGGCTGTTGCAGAGGTTCTCTGCGAGGAATGCCCCGTGCCCATGCTCCGTGTCGGCGTTGAGGACAAGTTCGGCAAATCGGGCGCGGTTCTCCCGCTTCTCGAGGAATACGGACTTACAAAGGAAAGCATAGCAGACAAGGCAAAGAAGGCTATTTCGCTCAAAAAGTAATTCAGGATACAAGGGAAACAAAAATGGTTAAAATAACAGGAGTTGCGCCACATAGCCGCGCCGAAAAAAAAGGCATAGTCGCGGGCGACAGTCTCCTTTCGATCAATGGAAGGGAGATCTGCGACGTGCTTGATTACAGATTCTTCCTTACCGATACCGTGGTTGAGCTTTTGCTTTCCCGAGACGGCGAAGAATACGCAGTAAATATCAAAAAGCAGCAGTACGACGACATAGGTCTTGAATTTGAAACACCTCTTATGGACAAAAAGCAGTCCTGCCACAACAAGTGCATTTTCTGCTTTATCGACCAGCTCCCCTGCGGTATGAGAGATACTCTTTACTTCAAGGACGACGATTCGAGACTTTCGTTCCTGCACGGCAATTATATCACGCTTACCAATCTTCACGAAAAGGATATCGACCGCATAATTGAGATGCGCATATCCCCGATAAATATTTCGGTGCACACAACAAACCCCGAGCTCCGTGTCAAGATGATGCACAACAAGCGCGCGGGCGAGGTGCTATCCTATATGAGAAGGCTTGCCGACGCGGGTATATCTCTTTGCGGACAGATCGTGCTCTGCCGAGGAATCAACGACGGGCAGGAGCTTCTGCGCTCAATGCGCGATCTCTCAGAGCTTTTCCCCGCAATGCAAAGCGTTTCCATCGTTCCCGCGGGGCTTACGAAATTCCGCGAAAAGCTCTATCCTCTGACATCTTATACCAAGGACGAGGCAAGAGAGATCATCGGCATGATCGACGGCTTTGCTGAAGAAATCAAAGCAAAACACGGTCAGCGAATATTCTACGCGGCGGACGAGCTTTATCTCAAAGCGGAGTTACCTCTGCCGAGCGAGGAATACTACGAGGGGTACTCGCAGATAGAAAACGGCGTCGGAATGATAACGTCAATGAAGGACGAATTTGAGAGCGAGCTTGAATATATCGACGAGCTTTTACCCGACTTTACACCAAGATGCGTGTCTGTTGCAACGGGTGTGGCGGCTTACGAGTCGATTTCGGCTATGGCAAAACGGCTTGAAGAGAGAGTTGACGGACTTAAGATCAACGTATACAAAATAATAAACAACTTCTTCGGCGAGAGCATAACCGTAGCGGGTCTGCTCACGGGCAAGGATATTTCCGAGCAGCTTTCGGGCAAGGATCCGGGCGAGGTTTTATTCTTCCCCGAAAATATGCTTCGCGCGGGCGAGGACATTTTCCTTGACGATATGACGCCGAATGAACTTAGCGAAAAATTAGGAGTAAGAGTTGCCCCCGCGTCCAACGACGGCGCGATATTTATCCGCAACCTGCTTCTTGACTGATAGAAATTAGGAGAAAATAAATGGCAAAACCAATTTTGGCAATAGTGGGCAGACCCAACGTAGGTAAGAGCACACTTTTCAATAAGCTTATCGGCGAGCGCCGCTCGATCGTTGAGGACGAGCCCGGCGTTACGAGAGACAGAATATACGGCGAGACCGAGTGGTGCGGTAAGAAATTTATCGTTATCGACACAGGCGGTATCGAGCCCAAGACCGACGATATAATTTTGTCGCAGATGAAGATGCAGGCGCAGATCGCTATCGACGACGCCGACGTGATTCTGTTTATGTGTGACGTTCGTACGGGACTTACGGCGAACGACAGAGATATAGCTATTATGCTCAAAAAGAGCGGAAAGCCCATTATCCCTTGTATCAACAAGTGCGACAGCGTGGGCAAGGTGCCCTTTGAATTCTATGAGTTCTACGAGCTTGGCTTCGACTGTGAGCCCATCGCGCTCTCATCCGTTCACGGCACGGGCTCGGGAGATATTCTCGACCGTTGCGTTGAGGCTCTCGGAGATTGGGATTACGAGGAGGAGGACGACGACTCTATCAAGGTTGCCGTAATAGGCAAGCCTAA
>CAZMKU010000048.1:0-12293 GCA_964567085.1 uncultured Clostridium sp. | reverse complement strand
GAGTGTCTGCTCTCTTTCGTCGTGGCCGCCGCCAAGACCTGCGCCTCTATGTCTGCCCACCGCGTCAATTTCGTCAATAAAAATAATTGAAGCGGGCGCCTTTCTCGCCGTATCAAAGAGGTCGCGCACACGGGATGCGCCCACGCCTACGTACATTTCAACGAAGTCAGAGCCCGAAATTGAGAAGAAGGGAACTCCCGCTTCTCCCGCAACCGCCTTTGCGAGAAGGGTCTTACCCGTACCGGGAGGGCCCATGAGCAAAACGCCATGGGGGATCTTTGCGCCGAGCTTCGTGAACTTTTCGGGAGCCTTGAGATAATCAACGATCTCCTCGAGCTCCTCCTTTTCCTCATCCGCGCCCGCTACGTCCTTGAACGTAACCTTATTTTTGTCGTTGAACGCAGCCGCGGTCTTTGCCTTCGCCTTGCCGAAGCTGTTCATCTTACCGCCCGCGCCGCTCATGGACTTCGCCGCTATAATATACATAACGACCATAAGCACGACGAGCAGGATAAGCGGCAGGTAAGATACCCACGCGCTCGTTTCCTTTACGGGAATGTAGTCGTATTTAACACCGTTAGCCTTAATGGCTGCCTGAAGCTCATCGTCATTAACGAAGCGATTTAAGCTGATGCTACCCATTTTATAGGTGAGCTCCTCGCCCTTTTCCTTGCCCTCCTCGGGCTTCAGGGTTATGGTAAGCTTACTGTCATTTTCATTGATCTCAAACGACTCTACCTTGTTTTCTTCGAACAGCGCGACGATATCGCTGTACGTTTTATCTTCGCTATTATTTGCGGGGCTGAAGATAAGCGCAGCGATAAGAACAACGCCGACCGTAAGCAACAGGTAGAATAGGACGTGCTTGTGCTTTTTCATTTATACCTCCGTGGGAACTGATATTATACCGATAATATTATACCGATATTATTATACTGATAAAGTGTTAAGTATGTATTAAAATCAAGAATAAACCTTCGGGTCAAGAATACCCACATAAGGAAGATTTCTGTATTTTTCATCAAAGTCAAGGCCGTAACCGATAACGAACTCGTCGGGGATGATTTTTCCAAAGTAGCTTGGAACAAAATCAACCTCGCGGCGAGAGGGCTTATCAAGGAGAGTGCAGGTTTTCACGCTGCTTGCATTTCTGTTGGAGAGAAGCTGTGTCAAGCGGGAGAGCGTTCTTCCGCTGTCCACGATATCCTCGATTATAAGAATATCGTAATTTTCAAGATTGTCGCGCATAAGGTCAAGGTGAACCTTTATCTCGCCCGAATTTTTCGTGCCCGCGCCGTACGAGGAGACCTTCATAAATTCTATCTCCAAGGGGAGCTTGATCTCCCGTATCAGATCAGCCGCAAAAACGAGCGAGCCCTTTAAAATTATTACGACGATAAGGGGCTTGTCGGAATTCCTGTAATCCTCCGTTATGCGCGCGCCGAGCGTCCTGACCGTTTCTCTGATTTCTTCCTCGCCAATGAGTATACTCTTTACGTCCTTGTTCATAATTGTTTTCCTTTTTTGCCTTGTTTATAATTTTTTGTATATGAAAATTTGAATTTCACCCTCGTCACCTCTCTTGGCGGAGTCGGATATCGCGCACATGGGCACGTAAACAATCTCTCCGTCAAGCGTGAGAATGGGAAGGGAATTTCTTATGTTCATCGGAATTTTTTTGTCACACATAAGCTTTTTGAGCCTTTTTGTGTTTCCGCCGTCAATGATCCTGTCACCCTCGCGGCGGGACCGAAGCATTCCTCTGCCCGCTAAAAGACCGTCTTTTATTTTATCACCTTTGAGCGTGGCGTTTGTATACAAAGTGTAAATTTCAGTATTTATTTTTGATAAATTTTTCTCGCCCGCGACAACACAAAAGCCTGCGGAATCAAGCTCGGCAAGGCTGCCGTTAAAGCTTATCTCGTAATCTGCCGAGACGACGTCCTCATCCTTTGCGGAAATGACCGCGCGCCCGTCCTCTATTCTGCAAATAAGACCGCTCGGGAGATTGAGCCCTGAATGAGGGACGCCGTTTGCTATAAGGCGAACAACGCTTTGAATATGAGTATATTCAAGACCGACGCCAAGCTTTTTCGCCGCAAGCGACACGACCTCGCGCTGAAGCGAAATATGCAGGGAGAGAAAGCTCTCGCAAGAGAAGGATATTTTTCCGTCCGTTGCGCTCGCACCATCAAGATAAGCCTGCGCCTGACCGCTTATGTATTCAACCGCATCCGCCGCCGTCATAGCAAGTCTTGCCGCCGCCGACTGCGCCGAGGGGAATATTTTCTCAAGCTCGGGAACTATGATGTTTCTTATCTTGTTTCGTGTAGCATCAGTTTCAAGATTTGTGCTGTCCGTAACAAAGGAAATTGAATTCTCCTCGCAGAACCCGAGAATTTCCGCCTTCGTTCCCGAAAGGATGGGGCGAACGATAAGCTTGTCACCGTCAAAGCTGCGACGTCTGGGAATTCCGCAGATGCCCGCAAGCGAGCTTCCGCGGCAGAGATTGAATATCTGTGTCTCGAAATTATCCGACGCGTTATGCGCGGTCACCAGCAGGGAGATCCCTTGCTCTCGCATAATTTCAGAGAAAAACTCATATCTTACCCGCCTCGCCGCGCCCTCGATGCTCTCGCCGAGAGCCTTCGCAAGCGTCGGAACGTCAACGCTTTTGACAAAAAGCCTGATGCCGAGCCTTTCGCAAAGCTCACGGCAAAAGTCCTCGTCGCGCTTCGCCTCGTTGCCGTAGCCGTCAAGTCGTATGTTATGATTGACGTGCGCGGCAAAAACCTCAAAGCCCTCGCTCTTGCTCTCAGTAACGAGATTGTATAGCAGGGAAACCGAGTCCGCGCCGCCCGACAACGCCAGAAGCACGGGAGCTTTTTTATCAACTCCCGCAATTTCGTGCGGGGAATTATAATATGTGGGAAGTTTAGTCATTTTTTAAAATCAACTCGGGAGGAAGTCCTCGTTGGCAAGCTCGCGGAACTTGGTGTATCTGCCCGTCCAGCCAACCTTTACGGTCTCGGTCGAGCCGTGACGGTTCTTCGCCACGATTATCTCCGCAATATTCTGCTCACTGTCAGAGGGAACTGCGCTCTCACCCTCCTGTGTCTTATAGTATTCGTCGCGGTAAAGGAAAATAACCACGTCGGCATCCTGCTCGATAGAGCCCGAATCACGAAGCTCGGAAAGCATAGGCTTCTTGACCTGTCTCGCCTCAGGACCGCGCGACAGCTGCGCGCAGCAGATAACGGGGACGTTCAATTCCTTCGCCATGATCTTCATAGCGCGGGAGATCTCGCTGACCTCTTGCGTGCGGTTTTCGATCTTTCTGTCCGACTGCATAAGCTGAAGATAGTCGATAACCACGAGCCCGAGATTGTCAACTCGGCGAAGCTTCGCCTTCATTCCCGTAATTGTAATGCCGGGGGTGTCGTCGATCAGAATATCCGTGCCCGCCAGGCGAGAGGTCGCCTGCGCGATATGCTGCCAATGCTCGGGCGTAAGCTCACCCGTACGCAAATTATGGCTGTCAACCAGCGCCTCCGACGAGATTACTCTGTTTACGAGCTGCTCTGCGCTCATTTCGAGAGAGAAGATGCAAACCTTTTTCTTGGTCTGCGCCGCAACGTTCGTTGCCACGTTAAGACAGAAGGACGTCTTACCCATACCGGGACGCGCGCCTACGATGATAAGGTCGGATTTACCCATACCCGCAAGCACGTTGTCAAGCGACTTGAAGCCCGTCGCAGTGCCCTGCGAAGCCTCGGGGTTCACCGTCAGATCCTTCAGATGCGCGTAAACGTCGGTAATGACCTCGCGGATATGTCTGAAATTCTTGGTTTCCTTACCCTGTGTGATCTTGTAGAGCTGCTGCTGCGCGGAGTCGAGAACGTGAGAAACCTCGTTCTGCTCGGAATAAGCCGCGTCGGAAACCTCGTTACACATATCAATAAGCTGACGGAGAACGCTCTTGTCCTTTACTATCTTTGCATAGTCCTTGATATTAAGGGCGTTTGGAACCGTCTGCGCGATGACCTTGATATAATCCTCGCCGCCTGATTTTGAGTAAATACCCTTTTTGACGAGGGTGTCGATAAGCGTAACTATGTCGATCTGATTATTCGTCAAAAACAGCTCGTGCATAGCAAGATAGATCTGCTTATGCTCCTCGAGATAAAAGTCGTCCGCCGTGATCATATCGGCAACGAAATTGAGCGAGGAGGGGTCCGTCAGTATCGAGCCTAAAAGCGACTGCTCCGCAATCGCGGAGAAGGGCAATTTTCTGATAATATCCTCTGCCATATATTACTCCTGAACCGTAACCTTTAGCTTTGCGGAAACCTCGGGGTAGACCTTTACGTCAACCGTGTAAGTACCGTAGGACTTGATGGGCTCCTGCAAGCTAAGCTTTCTCTTGTCGATGTCGATATTATGTGTTGCCTTGAGCTTTTCGGCAATATCCTTTGTGGTAACCGAGCCGTAGAGACGGCCGTCAGCTCCCGCCTGTATGTTTATTTTAAGCGTAATTTCGTTGATCTTTGCCGCAAGAAGCTCTGCCGCCGCCTTTTCCTCCTTGAGTCTGAACTGCTTTGAAGCTTCCTTGTTCTTCGCGTCAGCCATATTTCCCGCGTCTGCCGCAACGGCAAGCTTCTTGGGGAAAAGGAAATTTCTCGCGTATCCGTCTGATACGTTTATGATCTGGTCCTTTTTGCCTTGACCCTTAACGTCTGCCAAAAGTAATACTTTCATTTATTTACCTCACTTTTATATTTTAATTGTCACTTGATTTTACGTAATCGTACAGATAGTAATCGTCAATAGCCGCCTTGAGCTGCTCGCAAGCGTCCTCCATAGAGGTCTGACGCAGCTGCGCGCCCGCCATATCGAAATGACCGCCGCCGAAGAGGCGCTCGAGAATGAGCTGAACGTTGATTCTGCCCTTGGAACGAGCCGAAATGACTATATCCTCGCCTATTTTCATAACCGCGAAGGACGCCTCGACGCCGATGACGTTAAGCAGGTTGTTCGCAACCTTTGCCGCGATGATTCTGTCCTCGTTAATATTTCTTTCGCTTACCATACAAGCGATAGCCGAGCTGTCTCTGTAAATTTCGGTCTTTGCCTCGAAGCTGCTCGTGAGCAATACCTCCTCGAGGTTTTCATTGAAGAACTCGCGTACCACCTCCGTGTGCGCGCCGCGGCCGTAGAGATAATGGCTCGTCGCAAAGGTCTGCGCGCCCGAGTTTCTTGTAAAGTTGTTTGTGTCAAGCATAATGCCCGACATAAGGATTTCCGCCTCCTCCTTGTGAAGCGTATCGGCAAATCTTGACTGCATAAATATTTCGGACACGATCTCGCTCGTCGAGGACTTAGTGGTCTCAACGTACTGCAGGGCAGGCGCATAGGTAAGCTCGCTTCCGAGACGGTGATGGTCAATAAGCGAGATATTCTGCGCCGTTTTTGCAAGGTCGGGGGATTCGAATATGTAAGGATTGTTTACGTCACAAATAATAAGAAGCGTTGACGGAGTCATAAGGTCTGACGCCGCGATCTTTCTTATGAAAATATTTTCGTATATCTTCATAGGAGAGAGCTGGCGCTCACAGATCTTGAAGGTGTCGCAGTCCTTGTCTACCACGATATTAACGGGAATGTCGCCGCGTCGACGGTCGGCAATTACCTCAAGAGCAAATCTCGCCATACCAACGCAAGCGCCGATGGAGTCAAAGTCGGGATTGGCATGTCCCATAATCAGCACGTTCGAGGAATTCATTATCTGCTCCTCGAGTATCTCTCCGCTCACTCGCGAGGTGACCGCGGTGATATTTTCCATCGTCTTGTGCGTGCCGCCGAAATATTTGCATCCGCCCGTGAGCGACTGCTTTACGGCAACCTGATTTCCGCCTCGCCTTATCGCAAGCTCGAGCGCCGCGAAGGCTTCCCTTTCCTTCTGACACATACTGCCCTCAAACGAGGCAATACCCATAGAAACCGTAACGGGGAAGCTGTTATCACCGATCTTGAGTCCCATAATGCTCTTGAGGATACTGAATCCGTCGGATATCTGCGTTGCGAGCTCTCCCTTTGGGAAGGTCGCGATATATCTGTCGCGGTCGTATTCGCGGATAAAGCCGCGCATACCGCCCACCCAGTCCTTGAGAATGTTCTCGATCTGCGCGCTCGCCGCTCGATAGTCGGCGCGCACGTACTGAGCAAGCTCCTGAAGATTGTCGAGCATAATGTACGCTACGACGGGCTCCTCGAAGTCGGTCTTTTTCTTTAATTCGTCGTAAGCCGTAATGTCGTTAAAGGTTACAAGGTAATAGGTAACGCCTCTCTTGCGCATAATATAGGAGGATATCTCGTAAACTCTGCCGTCGCTGAGAACGTCGCGGAGCACTATGGGCGCGGCGTTTTCCTCGGGAAGATCAAACACCTCGGTTACCGTGAACTCGTCTCGGTTTTCCGCTCTCGCCATTATCTGCTGAAGCGGCAGGGAGCAGATCTCGGAAATGTTTATACGGTTGACCGCGCTGGAATATCCGAGTATCTTCTGAAGCGAGCCGTTCATAACCTTAACGTCGCCGCTAAGATCGACCAGCGCATAGGGAAAATCGATCGTCGAACGGAACATTTTGGAGATATCGGAATTATATTCCTTCTCTCTGCTTTCCGCCGCCCTGAGCTTTCTGTATTTTAAAATATAGAACAGACAAACCGCGCCCGCCGACACAAAATAGAAGATCGCGACGAGCATACAGATAAACGCGGGAGATATTTGCGCCTGATACGTGTCCGTAAGATTAAACACGAGCGCGCAAAATAATATCATTATTACCGCCTCGGCAACGCAGAACACAAACGGCGCTCTCATATCAAAGGGGTTTTTGTCGGATTTATGAATGCCGTCTCTGCGTCTTTGAGATTTGTTATTCATAATTCTGCCTCCTTAATCCTTTTTTTCTGACCATTCTTTTGCACTTCTTGCAAATATACAAATAATTCCCAGAAGGGAAAGAACCATAAACATATAACCCGTCATCGCCAAGAGGAAAAGAGGGAATATCAGAAGAAAGCCTATCCGCATTTTTCTCTTTTTGAAAAAGCTCTTGATCGCCGCAACACCCGCGTAAGCAAGGGCGGGGGTAAGTATTGTATATATATTCAGGCATACCACCGAGCCGAACGGCATATTTCCGTACGAATCGGTCGTAATTGATAACACGAACGCGATAAGATAGGTGGCTGCCGCCGCCGCGCTCACCCTGATTTCCATAACGTCTTCGGTGATATATTCGTGCCCGCCGAATTTTTCGAGCATGGACGCCTGATAATTATATATGAAAAACGACATTACTATCAGGGCAACCGCAATTACCGAGGGAAGCGAGTTCGCCGCCGAAACAAACAGCTCACGGGCCAGAGAAACGTCGGTAAAGAGAGGAATTACCTCCCCGTTCAGCTCCACGCCGAAGCCCAGAATATAGTCAAGCAACGCGTCTCTGCCGACGATATAAGCCTCTCGAAGCTCCGAAAAATCAATTCCCGAGATAAGCATATAAATAGCTATCGCCACGATGCCTATAAATATAAACCCGCCGACCAAAACCAGAATCGAGGTCTTTCGGTTCACCTTGTTTCTTACGCAAAGAGAAAGCAGAGTAAAGATAACGAAGGGGATCGCCGTCACCGACGAGATGACCAAATTCTCGGTCAAAAGGTACGCCGCGCCGAACGAGACGGGAAGCATGCCGTAAATAAGGGCGAGCCTCCACGGATCCTTGCGGTTCAGAATAAGCTCGTTCGCCGCAAGGCTTACCGAGGTGAAAAGCACAAGAAAAATACTGCCGAAAAGATGCGTGCCGCCCATCGCGTACAAAAGAAGATAAACGATAGCAGAGGGGATCACGGCGGAAATTTTCTTTGCGCCCACAAATAAAAGCACGAAGCAAATTATAGTTACAAGCGACGATAACCGCTCGACCTCATGCTCGCCCGAAATCGCGATGGGAAGATAAACGGCGCCGAGAAGCAGGATGCCCATCGCGGCTAAAAGCTTATTCATATTCAATTTTGACCGTGCCGCAATACTCGCGCTCATAATATATACCTCCCTCCGAGGACAGATTTCGACTATTATACATTATATTATTATAACACAAACGAGTTATTTTGTAAACAGTTTTGCGCTTTTTTTCATATAAAATATACGAATTTTACAGAAAAATCATACAATAATATAAATGTGCGCTCCGCCCTCGGACAGAAAAAGGGGTGAAAAAGCTTAAAATTTTAAAAAAAATTTAAAAAACCTCTTGCAATATAAAAAAAAGTATGCTATAATGAGTCATCACGGTATAAGCAAGAAGGGAGCGGGTTCACAAATCCGCTCTAAAATTTTGTTTGGGAGAAATTTTTTATTATGAAAAATAACAGAGAAAGCAAGAACGTAGCATCTGCGGTAAGAGCCCTTATTTCGCCTCTGGCAGAGGAGATGGGGTATTATCTTTGGGACGTTGAATTCGTCAAGGAGGGCGCGGACAGATATCTGCGCATAACCATTGATAACGAGGAAGGCATAAACATTGAGGATTGCGAGAAATTCCATCGAGGCATTGACCCGCTTCTCGACGAGGCAGACCCCATTCCCGATGCGTACATTCTTGAGGTCTCCTCCCCCGGAATCGAACGCGACCTCAAGTACGACGAGCACATTTTAGCATGCGTTGACTGGGACGTTGAGGTAAGACTTTTCGCTCCCATGAACGGCTCAAAGCAGTTCCGTGGCGTGCTCGAGGGGCTTACGGAGGACGGCGGCGTCGTCGTTAACGTAAACGGCGAGAGCGTCACGTTCGAGCGAAGCAAGATCGCCAAGCTCCGGACCGTTTTCGACTTCGGCGACTAAATAAATTTCAGTAAAAATAAATTTTCACATATATTGTCTAATTTGAAAGGATTAAATTCTAATGAACGCAGAGTTTTTTACAGCCCTTGAGCTTCTCGAAAAGGAGAAGGGAATACCCCAGGCCTACATGATCGAAAAAATCGAGGCGGCGCTCGTTTCCGCATTCAAGAAGGAATACGGCAACAACACGAATATGAGAGTAAACATCGACCCCGCAAAGAAGGACGTTCGCGTTTACCAGCAGAAGGAGATCGTTGAAGTGGTTGAGGATCCCTTGACACAGATCTCTCTCGACGACGCAAAGGCAAAGAGTAAGAGATACAAGCTCGGTCAGATCTTTGAGACAGAGGTTAAGACGAAGGACTTCCGCCGTCTTTCCGCGGCTGCCGCAAAGTCCGTGATTATCCAGGGTATCCGCGAGGGTGAGCATAAGGCTATGCAGGACGCTTACGAGTCCAAGCGCGGCGAGATCATCACGGCAACGGTGCTCAAGGTTGACCGCGAGAGCGGAAACATAGTGGTTGACACGGGTACGGGACGCGCCGTTCTTCTCAAGAGCGAGCAGATCCCCGGCGAGGAGTATCACGTTGACGACAAGATCAAGGTGTTCGTTCAGGAGGTAAACAAGGAGCTCAAGGGCCCGCTTGTAACCCTTTCCCGCGTTCATCCCGGCTTGGTACGCCGTATGTTCGAGCTCGAGGTTCCCGAGATTTCAGACGGAATCATTCTTATCAAGGGCGTTTCCCGCGAGGCGGGCTCGAGAACAAAGATCGCCGTTTATTCCAGAGATGACAGCGTTGACGCGGTCGGCGCTTGTATCGGCGCGCACGGCTTGAGAATCGAGAGCATCGTAAACGAGCTTGGCGGCGAAAAGATAGACATCATTAAATACAACGAGGATCCCGCAAAATACGTAAGCGAAGCATTGTCTCCCGCAGACGTTATCAGCTCGGAAATGATAAGCGAAAGATTCTGCCGCGTAATCGTTTCCCCCGATCAGCTTTCTCTTGCTATCGGCAAGGAGGGTCAGAACGTTCGTCTTGCCGCAAGACTTACGGGTCTTAAGATAGACATCAACGCCGAAGGCGCTGAAAAGCCCCTTCCCGAAGGCATCTGATAATAAGTTCAACACAACACGGGGGTTATTATGCAAAAGGTAAAGAAGATTCCCGAAAGACAGTGTCTTGGCTGTAACGAGCACAAGCCGAAGAAAGAGCTTTTGCGCGTTGTCCGTGATCCCGAGGGCAATATTTCCCTTGACTTTACGGGCAAAAAGTCAGGCCGCGGCGCGTATATATGTCCATCGGCGGTATGTTTTAAACGCGCGAGAAGGTCAAAAAGGATCGACACGGCTCTCGGAGTCACAGTTCCCGAGGACGTTTACGATTCCATGGAGAGCTCGCTCGAAGCGCAGACCAAATAATCCACACAGGGTATAAAAATGGAAGATAACAAAAAGCTTCTGTCCATGCTCGGCATCGCGAAAAAAAGCGGCAGAATTATCATTGGCACGCCCATGATAATCGAGCATATACAAAAAAAGAAGACGCTTCCCTCGGACGAATTTTTCGTTCTCGAGGCGTCGGACACGAGTGAAAACACTCATAAAAAGCTCAATGACAAATGTAGCTTTTACAATATAAAGCTCATTCGGATAAGCGCGACCTGCGCCGAGCTTGGCGGAGCTCTGGGAAAGAGCGCCGTGGCGGCAGTTGCGATCATCGGCCGCGATATGTGTCGCGGAGTCGAGAGCAAGATACAGTAAATTTACAAACCAATTTTTGTCTACTATGAAAGGACTTTAAACCGTATGGCAGTAAAACTTCAAATCAAAACCACACAGCTTGCAAAGGATTTAGAATTGAAGAACAAGGATATAACGGACATTATGTCCGAGAAGGGATTTGATGCAAAGGGTCAGAAGGCTCTTACCTCGCACGAGTTCGACGTTATCTTCAACACGATAACCAAGAGAAATCAGATCGCGGGCATCGATGACTACATTGATGGGGTTACCTATATCCCTTCGAAATTAAATAAAGCGCCTGCAAAGCCCAAGGCCGCTGCCGAGGAGGTTAAGGTCGAGACTGCGCCCGAGGTAAAATCCGCGGCAAAGGCTGAAGCTCCCGCAAAGGCAGAGCCCCAAAAGAAGGCCGCTCCCGAGACGAAGCCCGAGGCCAAGGTCGAGGAGAAGCCCGCCGCAAAGGCAGAGCCCAAGCGCGAGACAAGGCCCGAGATAAAGGCAGAGGCTCCCGCGAAGGCAGAGCCCGAAAAGAAGCAGAACACCGTTGACAGAGCGGCGGCTATCGCTCGCGCGGCTGCGATCGAAAAGGCGGCAAGAGAGAAGGCGCAGGCAAGAGGTAACGCGGAAGGCAAGCCCACAGACCGTCCCGCAAGAGACGGCAAGCCCTCGTTTGACAGAAACGCGCAGAGACCCGCGGGCAAGACTCCCGATGCAAGACAGGGAGGCGAGCGCGGCTTTACACAGGATCGCCCCGCAAGACCCACAGCTCCCGCAGGCGACAGTAAATTCGACAGATTCAGCAAGGCTCCCAATTTCAGCGCGCCCAAGAACGATAAGCGCGATGACAGAAAGTCTCAGCAGAAGCCCTATAACCAGAGAGGCAATATGGGAATGGATAAGGACGACTACGTTCCCTCCGCTCCCAAGGAAAAGTTCCAGCCCCAGCACATCGTTCGCGAGCAGACGCCCAAGGGCGGTGACGGAACGCAGAAGAAGGGCGCGGCTCGTATCGTTGATATGAGAACGAACTCGGTAGACCTCTCCAAGTACGACGAAAAGCTCGACACCTTCGTATCCGAGGATTCCAGAGAATACAGGGAAAGCGGCAACCAGAAGCTCAAGAAGCAGCAGAGCCAGAACCGCCAGGAAAACTTCAAGCAGAAGGCAAATAAAAAGAATGCGCCCAAGGCTCCCGCAGCTCCCGTAAAGAAGGCCCCCTTGCAGGTTTCTATCCCCGAGGAAATTATGGTTTCCGACCTCGCGGCGCTCCTTAAGGTTACGACGGGCGAGGTCATCAAGCGCCTTATGCTTCTCGGAATGATGGTAACCGCAAACATGACGGTCGACTACGACACGGCGGCTCTCGTTGCCGACGAGCTGGGCGCGATCCCCTCCAAGGAGGTCGTTGTTACTATTGAAGAAAAGCTCTTCAACGAGGAGGAGGATTCCCCCGAAACCTTAGTAACGCGCGCCCCCGTAGTGTGCGTTATGGGTCACGTTGACCACGGTAAGACCTCGCTTCTTGACGCGATCAGACACACCAACGTTACCCGCGGCGAGGCGGGCGGTATTACGCAGCACATCGGCGCGTACAGAGTCAGCGTAAACCCTGCAAGGACATCGTACACTTAATAT
>CAZMKU010000047.1:0-12454 GCA_964567085.1 uncultured Clostridium sp. | reverse complement strand
GTCAATGCTATGGTCAGAAACGTTATGGAACCACTTAGAATGATTGTCATTTGGCTTGTTTCAATCTTCCTCTATTATGTTGTTGATGAATCGGCCTTAGTAATATGTCTGGGGCAAAGCTCCGCGAGTCTTTCCTTCGCCATTTCCTTGATAGCGTCTACGTCGCCGCCGCACTGCTCCATGATATCGAGAAGCACGGAGATGCTTGCCTTCTCGTTCACGCCGCAATCCTTGAGGTCGAAGCCGAGAAGATGCTCGGGCTCGATCGTGTTGTTGGAAAGGACCTTTACCTTATCGCCGTTTTCAAGCTCAACGAACGCCTCGTTCACACCCGAATGCTCAACCTTGAGAGCATCCTCATAAGAGAGAACCGCGCCCTTCTCGAAGATGACCTCGCCCGTGATGGGGCTTACGATATCCTCTGCGAGCTTTCTGCCTGCAAGACGGCTGTGGATTGCCATCTTCTTGTCGTATTTATAACGTCCAACGGTTGCAATATCATATCTCTTGGAGTCAAAGAAGTAGTTATTGATAAGAATCTGCGCGGATTCTACGAGCGGAGGCTCGCCGGGACGAAGCTTTTTGTAGATTTCCTTGAGGGCTTCAACGCCAACGGAGGTACCGTTGCGCGCGGCAAGCTCCTCGCACTCATCCTTGTCAAAGGTAGCGGTAAGTCTTGCATCCTCACCGAGAAGAGCATAGATATCCTCTCTGGATTCAACGCCGAGCGCGCGAACGAACATAGTCATAGGAACCTTACGGTTCTTATCTATACGAACGTAGAGAACACCGTTGATATCGCTCTCATATTCGAGCCATGCGCCGCGGTAAGGAATAATAGTTGCGGAATATGTCTTTTTACCCGTCTTATCAACCTCGGATGCATAGTACATACCGGGGGAACGAACGAGCTGAGATACGATTACACGCTCCGCGCCGTTGATAACGAACGTTCCCGTTTCGGTCATAAGCGGGAAATCGCCGAGATATATGTCGGAGTACTTTACGTCTCCTGTCTGTTTATTAGTAAGTCTAACGTTTACCTTCAAGGGAGCAGCGTAGTTTACGTCGCGTTCCTTACATTCTTCTATCGGATACTTCGTGTTGTTAGTATCAATAAAATAGGATATGAATTCGATCGACAAATTGCCCGAGTAGTCCGTAATGGGCGATACGTCGCGCAATACCTCCATAAGACCTTCCTTTAAGAACCAGTCGAATGATTTTGTCTGAATTTCTACCAGGTTGGGCAGCTCAAGATTGAAACGGGAACGGGAAAACGACATTCTCGTGTTCTTGCCGAGCTTGTGCTCTTTAACATTGACCATTAAATCAATCACTCCATTCAATGAAATTGTTGCCGAATTAAGCCAAAAGTTCACCTTTTTCCACAAGGCTTTTTTGTCGTATTCGGCCCGCTTGCATACAAGACTCCATAATACAAGCGATTATAATGCAGTTTAGTATTTTATCATATAAAGTCAACTTTGTCAAGAGGGTTTTTAAAAAAAATTTAAATTTTTTTCAAAATTTTGACAAATTTACAAAAAGCGTGTCGCCGAAGCGACACGCCGAATGTTTTAATTTCGCAAAATATTGCTTATTTGAATTTGTGATTAATATACCATAACATAGGAATGTTAAATGATAATAATGATGGTATCAACATAAATATTGTTTTGTAATTATTAACAAAATCTATATAATTAAACATTGAAAGAACCAATTTTACAGCCAATGCGACTCCAATAAAAACCAAGACAGAAGATAATAAAAGTTTAGCTCCTTCCTTACTTTCTGTTTTTTCACTCAACCTTCCGTTGAAAATGTAAAACATGCATATTAAACTACCAACAACCGGTATCAACAAAGCCCATCTTAATTTAAGAATGTTTTTTAACGAAACTAACATCTCGCTCTTATATGATTGACTTATTTCTTCATCTGTTACAATTCTCTTCTGATAACATCTTTGTGCTTCGATAACTTTCACTTGCTCATCGCACGAAAAAGTTTTATCGCAAGAAGGACAATAATATTCTTTGCCTATAACTAATATATCACCGTATGGTTTATATTTCGTTCCGACAGTACAATATAATTTATGATCCGGATCGCCTTTCCGAACAATACGCTCGCTTTTTTTGTTCTGTAAAATTTCTCCGCAACAATGACAATATCGTTTTTTAAAAAACATCATCAAATCATCATTTTCGTATACCTTGTGCATTTAATCACCACTCCCATCCAAAAAAATCTTTTATAATTTGTCCAAAATCAATCGAAACGTCAAAGCCAAACCATCCGGGCGGGTCAAACTTAAATCTAAATTTTTTGTCTTCCCATCCCAAAATAAAGCCTACTCCAACAACTGAAATACCAGCATCAATATATCTTCCATCATATCCGGCTGATAATACATTTGCATCCGCAAAAACTCCAAATTTGCCTTCCTCGATATTATATCCTGCAAATGCAGAAAGATTGCCCAAACTTACGTAAAACGAATGAATTTCTGCCGCATCAAAGTTAAGCGATCTTTTATAAATTGATATTTCCCAATCGACCAATGCCGTCTTAGAGGTTGTAAAAGTAAAGAAACTCGGCCAATCGGTTGATAACAACTCCGATTTCACATGAATGCTAAACGCTTTAGGAGAGAACGCGTCTAGAGAGCTTGATGCTACCATAAAACCAATCTTTGAATTAAACGACGCTTTATCAATACTTATACTATTAATTCCATTAGCATAATTATTTTTATAATTAATGCAAATTGGATTATTATTCGCATAGCCATATAAATTAAGCCCATTAACAGTATCAATATTTATAGCGCTAGTTCGCGCAGGCGAAATAAATCTTCGCCACTCGGGATTGTAGTATCTCGCATTCAGATAATAGAAGCCTGTATCATTATCATAATAATAGCTTCTGTAACGAATAGGATTACCGTTTGACAAATCATTGTTCATCGAATAATAGCAATCGCAATTACCGAAAGCATCGTACTTATATTTTACCACAGTATTGCCCGAATTGTCAAGTATAGCTATAACATCGCCACGTGGGTTCTTATCATAATAATACACTCCGGTGCCATTGGGATTAGTGAACACCACACCTACTATTTCAGATTCCTCATATATGAAAACGAACTGATTTGTAATATATGTTCCGTCATTATACTTCATTACACGCGTATCACTAAGCAATCTGCCTTGCAAATCATATTCATAAGTTGTTGTACAACTTACCATATAATCGATTGTCTGTATCGAACCCGGAAAATATGTGTACTTCTTTTCCGTTCTTTGTCCAAGTGCGTTATATTTAAACGTATAACCATGAGAAGTTCCTATGACTAATGCTTTAGAAACACTGCTAGCACTATTAGCGGTGTTTTTAGCCATAGCGCTAAGTTTTCCCTTATGCCAGGTATATGTCCAACCATCATAAGTTTTAACACAACCGTTATTATCGTAAATAATACTCTTGTTATTGAAACTTGAAAGCCTATCCGGATAGCTTGTGCTATAAGTATATGTATCTTCTACCGGGGCACCACTAACATCTCCTGTTGTATAATTATACTTTTGTGCCTTTGTAATATTACCTACATTGTCATAAGTATACAAAATAGTTTTACCCAAATGTGCGTTATTTTCTCTGAAAAGCTGACCATAATTATCGTAAACGTAAGAATTTGTATAACCCCCGCTAACTGTATCTGCTTCTGAAGTTACTCTTGACTGACTATCATAGTTCCAAGTATAGTTATGCATTGTTGCGCCATTTTTAGTATGTCTAATCCCGTTCAGCCGTGTATTACCATAGCTAAAAGTTTTAATAACTTGATTATCTCCTACATTTAAGCTTTTAATATTTAGACGTTTGAAACTATCATAACTATTATTTGATAATGATCTCACATAACCGTTGATCCAACATTCATAGTGATTTATTCTCTTGTCAGCGTTAACAGAAGTTTCGCTAGTAACGTAACTTCTAGTTTCTTTTATGATATTACTACCATAAACGTATTCATCTGATGTAACACGTCCTATTTTATCATATACAATACTTTCTTCGCCGATTTTCGAACCTGATGAATTAAACACCGCCGCATGAGTTAACTGATTTTCATCATATGCAAACTTCGTTACGTTCCCGGTTATATGATCAGTGCTTGTTGCGAGCTTACTGCTTGCATCATTATTTCCCGAAGCTATATACTGTCCCGAAACATACTCCGCATTAGCGCTATAAGTGTTAGTTAGCACACCATCAACCGATGTAAGTCTGCCATATTTATCAAATATCGCTTCGTCTGAATAAATCGCTCCAGTTTTAGAGGGATAATAACTGTTTTCCTGGGTGTCTGTAGATTCATGTTCTTCAATTAATGCCGAATTCTTCTGGATAGATGACAATTCGCCCTTAGTATAAGAAAAATCATAATTAAGGCCGCCGCTTTGTACTTTGGAAAGATTTCCTCCAAAGTATTCATAAGTGTTAGAACGTCCGTCTGATGCAAAAGTTCTGCTTGTCTTCGCGCACGCTCCCGAATCAAATTCATCAGTAACAATCTGTCCATCAGGGAGAGTTACAGATTTAATATTTCCCCAAATAGGATCAAGTGTATATACCGTTACGTTTTCAAACTCATCTGTATCCGTAATGGTAGGACAATTATTAGCATCTACACCGTATGCTCTTCTTCTTGTAAAAGTAACATCAATATTAGTATCACTTGTAATTTCCGATGAAACAATTAGATCATTTTCTCTAGCGTATCTGGTAGTAATACCATCAACCGTAGAACTGTCAACATCCAATTTATCGTTAATTATCTTCGAAGAAACAACAGAACCGTTTTCATCTATAACCTGACAAATAAGAAAATTATAGGTGCCTTCCTTAAGTATTGTAGTTATTTCCGCCCCTGCTGCATTATACTGACGCTTGCCCAAATAAAAATTGTCAATATTATATGCAATATCGTTATACATAACCTTCAACGGATTAGATGAATTGGAATATAAAATTTTACTGCAATTATTATAATACACTTCATTAGTATGACAATTTTTCTTTCTGTTCAACTTGTATTTCAAAATATCGTCAAAATAAATTCTGCCGTAATTTAAAATGTTCTCATCTCCACACAAAAAATCGGAATCATTAATAGGAAGATATTCATAATTATCTCCACCATGATAAACCAATACGTCATACGAAGGCGCAGAGCAAATATTCATAGCGGAATTAAATCTTTCATCTTTAGAATTAAAAATTATCTTAAGATCCTTCAATTCCACCAAACTTGTGTCCCAGGGATAAACATATATATCATTGGCACTCATTTTAAATCTATATGCAAAATATTTCCACTGTCCGGCAGGTGCTATTGCCGGAGTAAAGTACGTTTCATATATTCCACCCTTGATATGTATGTCAACAGGTGTCAAATTGCCATTTTTTGATCTAATCCACCCTGTAACAAGAAAATAATCACCTACCCTATCATTATTATAGTCAAAGGCATTATGTAGCCACGTCTGAGTGCCGACATTTGAGACATACATATCTATGCCGGTATTTTTATTCACCACCCCGGCAACGTCATTAAAATTCCACCCATCTAATGTGTTAAAGATGTTAATATCGCCTTCGGCATACTCCCCATTATCATTAATTTCATATGAATACAATGGGTACTTGTCAAAATATTGAGTTCTTGTTTTAACGCCCTTTTTATCGATCAACTCAACCTGACTGTGCTTATTCAAACAGTTTATAGGTGTATCATAATCATTAACAATGGTATCTGAAAACACATAGGTCATCTCATTTACAATATCATCTCCAACAAGATCAGAAACCTTCAAAGTATATAAATTATTTGTCGGTCTTTCTATCTTTGTTGTATAATTGAAAGTTGTTGCATTTTCTGTAGCAGTAGCGGTAGCGATAAATTTATCCCATGTGGAAGTAAGATCAAAAGTTACGCCATTATAATGAGAAACTTTCACCATGTCAGATTCATATCTAAATACAATAGAACTATTATTATACTTAATCTCATACAACATACCCGATGAATTATATACAAAGTCAATTCTCTTTGACCCTCTGTAAACAATATAATTAGGCTTCCATGAAGAAGCATAACCATAAGACAAAATCAATACCCCATACTTATCGTATACTGCTGTAAGCCTACCAGAGTTATTGTATACCTCTTTGCTATAGTCAGGATTTTCTAACTCGTATGTATCTCCAACCTTTCTTATAATTCTTTGCGTTTCATCATCAAAAGTAAATACATCATTCGTAGCCTCAAGAGAAACTGTTGATCCGTTTTCGTTTTCAAAACTCTGTGGCTCTCCACTTAAACTTGTAATAATTCTTTTGTGCAAATTTAACTTATATCCATCCGCTATATAATAAGAATTATCCCCCCTTCTTTTTGAAGCATAATTAAAATTTAGGGAAACATTTAACTTCCCATGAATATCGCCAAAAGAAAACAACGGCAATTCATGAGAGAAATTAGGTGTTGGTAGATCTACTTTTATCTGACCAACATTATAGTTTTTAACATAACTCATATTTTTTCTCCTTTTTTTACTATTTTTTAATACATTAATTATTCGCGAAAATTAATATTACACGCTCCGTTTAGAACGCTTGTTCTATTTTAACACGTTTGTTATGATTTGTCAACCCTATAGCATAATTTTTGTGTAAACAATAAATAAAACGGACATTCTGCAAAATGTCCGTTTTTAAAATATTAAAATTTAACTCTTGTAACCTTTACGACCTTGAACGTCGAATCAAGCTCAAACACCGCTCCGTAAGCCTTAATTTCTCCATCGGCAACCGTAAAGCGAGACGGCATATGATCCTTCATTTTGGTCATTACCGCAGCCGTGTCCGTGCCGAGCACGCCGTTCGTGGGGCCCGTCATACCGAGATCGGTAATATATCCGCTGCCGCATGGCAATATCTGCTGATCGGCGGTCTGCACGTGGGTATGTGTACCGAAGATAATATTTATTCTGCCGTCAAAGTAACGGCCGAGCGCGATCTTCTCGCTCGTCGCCTCGGCGTGAATGTCGAGAAGCGAAAAATCATACTTCCCCTCCTCCGCGCCAAGAATACAATCGACCGCGTCAAACGGAGAGTCGAGCGCCTCCATAAACGCCGTGCCCATTACGTTGATACAAAGCATTTTGTAGCCGCAGGCGTTGACGATATAGCTGCCATAACCGGGAGCCGTGGCGGGATAATTGCAGGGACGGATGATCCTCTCGGGGTTGTCGTCAAGATAAGAATAAAGCTCTCTTTTCGAATAAGTGTGGTTACCCATAGTCATAAAATCCACGCCCGCATCGAGAAGCCTGTCGGCATCACGAGGGGTAAGCCCGTGGATCTCACTCGCGTTTTCGGCGTTCGCCACGACAAAGTCGACACCGAGATTGCGGCGCACGTCCCATAAATTTTTGCTCAAATAATCGATCGCGCGGACGCCTACGACGTCGCCAAGCGCTAAAATTTTCATTTTTCTACCTGATTTCTATATATAAATGTATTTTTCGCAGAATTATTTGCCCACGCAGAACTTCGAGAATATCTCGCTCACGACATCCTCCGACACCGCGCGTCCGTCAAGCTCGGAAAGGCTCTGCATAGCCGCTTCAATATCCGCGCAGCAAATTTCAAGCGGAAGACCAAGCCTTATGCTGTCCATCGCGCATTTTACGGAGTCGAGCGCCGTATTTATCGCCGCGCTCTGTCTTGCGTTTACAACCATAGCGTCGTTGCCCGTATCAAGATCCTTGTCGATGTATATTTTCTCGACGAGCTCGCAAAGCTCATCGTATCCCTCGCCCTTGAGCGCGGAGATCTTTATGCTATACTCAAACTCACCCGCAAGCGCATCGTATTCGGGAAGAGTTGCTATGTCCGACTTGTTTATGATCGCGATTTTCACGGCATCAAGGCTCTTTACGTATTCAACAAGCTCGCGCTCGTCGTCGGAAAGCTCTCTCGAGCCGTCAAAGACCGCCAAGACAAGCTCCGCTCCCTCTGCCGCCGTTTTTGCTCGGTCGATACCGATCTTCTCAACCACGTCGCTTGACTCACGGATACCCGCAGTGTCCGAAAGCTTACAAATAACTCTGCCCAGCTTCACGCGCTCGGAAATAACGTCGCGCGTAGTTCCCGCAATATCCGTAACTATCGCCGCGTCGCTGCCGACGAGCATATTGTAAAGAGAGGATTTTCCCGCATTGGTCTTACCGAGAATGACCGTATTGATTCCACTCATGACCGCGCGTCCCGTTCTGTATGTATCGGCAAGCGCTTCAAGCTTCTGCGAATTTGCAGAGAGCGCCGAGATCATTTCACTCTCGCTCATATCCGCAAGATCCTCGTCGGGATAGTCGATATGCGCGAAAACCGCCGCCAGAACCGAGCAAAGCGAGGAATATATCTCCCCCGTCTTCTCGCTGAGAGCTCCGCGCATACCCGCGCGCGACATAAGCATCTGCTCCTGCGTTTCGGCTTCAAGAAGATTGCCGAGGGCCTCGGCTTCGTTGAGTCCCATTTTGCCGTTTACATATGCCCGTCTTGTAAACTCGCCCGCAGTCGCGTGTCTCGCGCCCGCCGAAAGGCACGCCGCAAGCACGTTCTGGGTTACGAGCACACCGCCGTGACAGCAGATCTCAACCGTATCCTCGCCCGTAAAAGATCTGGGCGCGCGAAAAACCGTTGCCAAACCGTCGTCTATCTGTATTTTCTTGTCATCAATAATTCTAAAAATTTCACCGTGCACCGCAAGATTGCTGCTCACGTCCGAGAGCGCTCTTTTGCTTGAGGGTGAAAACACCCTCTCCGCGACCGCTATCGCGTCGGCTCCCGAAATTCTTATCAGCGCGACGCCGCCCTTACCGTAAGGAGTGCTTACCGCCGCAATCGTATCAAATAAGTTCATATTTTTATTCTTTCTATGAATTTGATAAAAGCACAGAGGGGCATCGAAGCTGCCCCTCTGAATTAAAAGTAAAAATTACTTCTTTGATTTTGTGTCCTCAAGATAAACTACTATCTTGCGGTTGTTTTCGGAGCCAATGGAATTTGTGGAAACGCCCTCGATGTTCTGAATTTCGGAATGAATAATTCTTCTCTCATAGGGGTTCATAGGCTCGAGCATTACGCTCTTCTTATACTTGATGACCTTGTCAGCCATCTTTCTCGCAAGCTCGCGGAGAGTCTGCTCTCTCTTCGCTCTGTAGCCCTCGGCGTCGATCGTGATCTTTACGAATTCACGCTTTTCACCGTTAACCTTCTTGTTAGCGGCAAGGTTTGCGAGATACTGAAGGCTGTCAAGCGTATCGCCGTGGTGACCGATAAGGATTCCCGCGCCGTCACCCGTAATGTCGATGAGCTTTGCATCCGTATCCGTATCCTTGAGCTCAACGTTCACGTCAAGCCCCATATCGGACACGAGTGTTTTAATGAAATTGAGCGCGAGATCCTCTCCCTTTTCCGTGTAAGACGCCGAGATCTTCGCGGGAGACGCGCCGATACCGAGGAAGCCGCGCTTGGGCTCGTCGATAACCGTATATTCAATATCGGACGCCTTTACGCCAAGCTGCTCCGCAGCCGCCGCGAGCGCATCCTCTACCGTTTTACCTGTTGTAATTATTTCTCTTTTCACGTTTAACCTCTTTTGCGGATATGTCCGCAATTTGTATTATGAATTTTTGGGGGGCGGGATTACTTTTTATCCTCGTCCTTTTTATTTTTCTTCTTTCTGCCAAAGAGAGGTCCTCTCTCTTCCTTGTCGGATTCGTCCTTCAGACTCGCGCCGTCGGTCATCTGATTGTCGGCAATGGTTTCCTTGGGCTCTTCCTCTTCCTCTTCCTCGTCGGAGGGTGTAAGATCGACCTGCTTTTCAGCGCCTATATAGTTGCCGTTCTCATCATAATCCTCGTCGTCGATATGGTGGAGCGAACGAACCGTTCCTACCCTGTCGGACTTCTGAACCTTCTTGGGTGTCTTACCCGCAAGCTCCTTCTCCGCCGCCTTGTAATCTTCCTCTGTAAATTGGGGAAGCGGCATAGCCTTACTGATAATTACCTGCTTTACAAAGCCAAGGATCGACTTGAACATCCAGTAGACCGCGATAGCCGCAGGCATAATGAACGTAAAGTAAACCGACATCAAGGGCATCATTATATCCATCATATTGTTGGAGCAAGCCTGCTGACGGTCGTCAGTGTTCTGCGTAGGCTGGTAGGAGAATCTTCTCTGGAGCTTCGTCGTTGCAAAGTAAACAACGAACGTAAGCACGGGAATAAGAAGGAACCACCAGTAGAGATTGCTGCTGGGCGTAAAGCTGGGGATATATCCGAAGTTGAACGGGCCAATATTGAAATTGGGCGCATCGCTTACTACTCTGTTAACAGTCTCCAAAACCTCTTCGGAATTAGAGCAATAGTTGCCAAGGTCAGCAAAGAACGAAGCGTCCTGCTCGCTCATACGGCTGAGAAGCTCGATAGAGCCCGTGGACTTGATAGTAATTCCCTTTTCAGCGAAATATCTCGTCATAAACGTCGTAAAATCGCCCGAAACGTTCAGGATATACTTGATAGGATCAACTACAACGTTATAGAGCACCATAATGATAGGAAGCTGAATGAGCAAGGGGAGACAACCGCCGAGAGGGTTGTAGTTCTCCTTCTGATAGAGCTCCTGAATTTCCTGTGTGACAAGCTGCTGCGTCTTCTGGTCGTTTCTTCCCGCATACTTCTTTCTTATCGCCATTTCCTTGGGGCGAAGCTTCGCCTGCTTAATGGAGGTCTTCTGCTGCTTTATCGAGAAGGGAAGCAGAACGAACTCAATTATAATGGCAAATACGAGAAGCGCCAAAAGATAGCTTTGCGCGGGCATAATAACGGTGATCCAATTGAGGAACGTACCGATCCATGTAAGGAAGCCCGTCTGCTCGCCGATCTCAACCGCGGTGTTATCCTCGAGATTCGCAATATTGTCCTTATAGCCCTCGCCCGCCCACTGCGAAAGGTCTCCGCTCGATGCGGAACCCGAGCTGCAGCTCGTAAAGAGCGTTGCTATACAAATAAGAATTGCCAGAGCCAATGCGGTTCTTGACAGAATTTTCAAGGTTTTTGTTTTGAACATTTTAATAGTCCTTTCCGTGTTTATTTTTCGGACTTTGCGAGGCTTGTATCAAGCGGCAGGTCGTATGTAAATATAAAACCCACTCTTTTTCTGCCTCTGTCACTGTTAATTTCTATTCCTCCCGTCCCATTCGGATTCTTAAGTCCCTTAAGCGGTACGGGGTCGTATCCCGCCGCGCAAAACGGCTGGCAACGGACGAGTCGCAAAAAGGTCAGAAGACTTCCTACAAAAAAGCCACGATATTTATACGCGTCGATCGCGTAGGCTGAGCATGTCGGTTTAAATCGACAGCAGGGTCGTTTTTTTAAGGGAGATAAATATTTTTGATAAAAGCGTATAAGAAGTATACATATCTTTTTCATAGATCAATTTTCCGCCGCGCCCTCTGTATCGAGCATATGAAGCTTGCGAAAGGCGTATTTCAATTCCCTCGCAATATCGGTACTCTTCTTGCCGTTGATTTCGGGCTTTGCTGAAATAACGATAAGATTTCCCTTCGAAAGATTGCTCTCGACCTCGGAGTAGCCGGCTCTTATAATTCTCTTGGCGCGGTTTCTCTGTACCGCTCCGCCAATCTTTTTCGATACAGACAGACCGAGTCTGTTAACCAAAATTTTCCGCGGATGCTCCTTTTGCAGCTTCTTCGCCTTTAAGTCCCGAAGAACGTAAACGCAAACGTATCTGCCAAAGAAATGCTTTCCCTGTCTGTACGCCTTATTATAAAGATGATGCTCGCAAATTGCCGGGTATTTCATTTAGCATCCTCTCTTTTCTTTTGTGATTTTTGTTTTCGCCATCGCTTCCGTCGTGTGTTTTTTCGATTCTTAAATTTTTAATGCTTGTAAATTTGAGTGTTGCCACTCGTAAGCAATAATATAAAATAAAATGAAAATGATTTCCACAGTCCCTCAGACTATGAAAGCAAAAACCCCGACGCCAACAAACAAGGCTAAGCTTTTGGCTTTCTCTGTATTGCTCGGTCATCGGAGGTTTTATGTTAATTAGTGAGTCAGTCTCTTTCTGCCTTTAGCGCGACGTCTCTTAAGAACAGCTCTGCCGTCCGCAGTTCTCATTCTCTTTCTGAAGCCGTGCTCCTTTTTTCTCTGACGCTTTTTGGGCTGGTAAGTTCTAAGCATTTTGTTGCACCTCCTTAAATGATTATCGGAAGCGTTGGGCAAAGCACCCGTTACTTGGGCGCCCATTTACGCTTTTACACAATGACATCCTATATTATACACGA
>CAZMKU010000046.1:0-12514 GCA_964567085.1 uncultured Clostridium sp. | reverse complement strand
TCAACTCCGAGTTCCTTTCGGTGCTTAAAGAGGAAACCAAAGCAAGCGTAAAGGAAGCAAGAGGCCCGCCGAAGGATAATGTCGGAAAGGCGAGTCGAGATAGCGTTAAACGTCGCTCAAAAATTCCGCCAATGGACGAATTTTCAACCAACGCTATGCAATGGGCTTATTCGACTAAAACCGAAATCGGCGAACAAAAACTATTTTACCGAAAAGGTAAATGGGTGTTGCTTGAAAAAATTGGCGATGGATATATTGAAATTGCCACATGCACACCCAAACAATATAATTTAATAAGCAAGGAGATATCCAAGCATAATGAAAAATTACACAACAGAGGAATTGATGAGCGCATTCATAGGAGTGCTTTGCGCTACAAGAATTTCGGAAGCGACAATTCACGGAATATCCGAAATGATGTGGGGAAACAAACCCGCGATGGACGAGTTGGTGGATTTTATAGTGCAGAATCCGAGAGCAACCGAGGCACAGATAACGAAAAAGGCAAGTCAGATATTGGGGATAGGTTAAATAATTCTGATGATACCGTTCAAGAGCAATCGAGGGGGTATCTTGATAATCGCGAAAGCGAAACAATAAGCTATACCTACGCCAATGGTGAAACGGTTACGGATAATCTGAACGAAGGCAAAGCTTCGCGAGAGCTTGATGTTGAAGACGCGGAAAGCTGGAAAGTTGATGATCTATACACTTCAACGGATGAATTTATTCATGAAGTGACGCTTCTTGACCAGCACCCATTCGCAAGAAGTCTTGCAAATAAGACTTCGAATATGTCCAAGGGCGAAGTAAGGACGGTGTATATTTATTCCACCCAAAAAATATATGCTTTTCAAGCTGATGGATATATGCACGGAAAAATGATTGAATCATTCTCCCCCGATGAATATAATGAAAAAATTACTTCTCGAAAGGAATACAAAAATGAACTTGACTCAGACAGAAAAACTGCTGATTTATGGGCTAAGCCAATTTCAAATATCGGAAGAAGATCAGGAAGCGATATTTCTGTTTCTGAAAGAGGAGGACGATCAGATTCTTATGATACATTATCTGAAGACTCATCCGAACGCTACACCTCAGGATATACTGAACGAGAGTGGCAGACTTTTGAAACAAAGGCAGAAGTTGACCAAATCGTAAGTCAACTAAAAAAACTTTACGATCTTGATAACACAGGCAAAGCTTCGCGAGAGCTCGATTTTATCAACTATCTGAATGAAAACTCGTCGGGAACCACGGTTGAAGAGAAACCTCTCTCAAACCGCGAGATATTGGCGAACGCGCTTGAAAGCACCGCGAAGCACGAGGTGGAGATAGCAAAGCTCGCCGAGTACAAGAAAAATATAAGCAAGCTTGACGCGGAACAGGCAAAGCTTCAGGAGATCAGAGCAAAGATCCGAGAGCTTTCCTTTGCGACAGGACCGAGAGATCAGGCGGCAATAAATAAGCTTCGCATTGAAGCTAACACAATTGCCAACCGTATAAACACTTATGATTCAAAGCTTCTTGGTCTTGAATCAACCACGGCGCTTAAAAACGTTCTGTTGCGTGCGAAAAAGCAGGCGGCAGATAAGGCTAAGGCTGAGGCTCGCGACGCCCTATCCAAGCAAAAGGAAAAGGCAATGGCGGCCCTCGATGCCCAGGCAAAGAAGTATCAGGATGCTCGAAAGAAAGCCACCGAGAGCAGACACAAGACCGAGATGAGACATAAGATCAAGAAGGTTGTTGGCGAGCTTAATTCCCTGCTGCTTAATCCTACGAAGGACAAGCATATAAAGGAAGAGCTTCGAGCAGAGGTAGCAAACGCCCTCTCTGCCATCAACATGGATACGGTTGACGCGGATGCAAGAGTGGCAAAGTATGATAAGCTTATAGCGAAAGAAACCGATCCCGATATCATCGCAGAGCTTACAGAAACGAGGGACAACATTCAGCGCCAGGGAGACAATCTGAGGGAAAAGCTCGCTGCGCTTCAAAGCGCATACGAGAAGATCAAGGACACCAACGATATGGAGCTTAAAAACTCCTATCAAGAGGCAATTCTGAACAGTATTAAAGCTACATCGGAGAAGATCGGTGATACTTCCTTGCGGAATATGTCTCTGGAGCAGCTCGAGTCGGTATATGATCTCGTCACAATGATTCGCCACACTATACGCGATGCGAATAAAGCATTCAAGGCCAAAAAGGGCGAAACTATTGCTCAGATGGCAGATGCGGTAAACGATCAGGTGCGCGCCATCGGTGGACAGCCGTATAAACGCGCAGCAGTAGTCGTTGGAATACAAAAAACGGGCTGGACGTTTCTTAAGCCTTACGTTGCCTTCAGAACTATAGGTTCTACAACTCTTACCGATAGATACTTAGCTCTCCGCGAGGGAGAGGACACCTTCTACAATGACGTTGAAGAAGCTCAAGCGTTCATCGAGGAGCAATACCAAAAGCACAATTACAAATCCTGGGATATGAAAAAGACCTTTTCTTTTACCGCGAAAAGCGGCAAGACCTTCGATCTTACGCTTGAACAGATGATGACGCTTTATGCATATTCAAGGAGAGAACAGGCTCACAAGCACGTTACCGAGGGCGGTCTTGTATTTGAGGATGCAATGACCGTAAAAAAGACCAAATCAGGCGTACCTATCAAATATGAAATTACTACAAAAGATGCATTCAACCTTTCTGAAGAAACATTTGCGGAAATAGTCAATTCGCTTTCTGCAGAACAAAAGGCGTTCGTAGATGAGATGCAGCACTATCTTTCTGTTGTAATGGGCGCGAAGGGTAACGAGGTATCAATGGAGCTTCTTGGCGTTAAGCTCTTTAAGGAAGAATTCTATCTTCCGATAAAGTCCTCACAATACTATATGAATTTTTCAGCGGAAGAAGCAGGCGAGATCAAGCTCAAGAGCCCCGCATTCTCAAAAGAAACCGTGAAGCACGCGAACAATCCTATCGTTCTCCATAACTTCACAGACTTATGGGCAGAGCACGTAAACGATATGGCTATGTATCACTCATTCGTGCTTGCGCTTGAAGACTTCACAAGAGTATATAACTATAAAACTAAAACGGATGCCGACGTAGAGACAATGGATATCAAGGCCACGCTTGAAACCGCGTATCCGGGAGTAACAAGATATATAAATAAGTTCCTCAAGGATATGAACGGCGGCGTCAGATCCGAAACGGTTGGCTGGGCAGAAAAGCTCACGAGCCTTTCCAAAAAAGGCGCTGTGTTGGGTTCTGCCTCCGTAGCGATTCAGCAGCCCTCCGCGATAATGAGGGCTATGGCAATAATCAATCCTAAATATTTTGTTCTGACAGCAAACAAATCCATTGACCTTCGGAAACACAAGCAGGATTGGGCGGAGCTCAAAAAATACGCGCCTATTGCAGGCATCAAGGAAATGGGTAGATTCGACGTCGGTATGGGACAAGAAACTGTAGATTGGATACTTTCCAACAAGACTGTTCTTGAAAAAGGTGAGGACCTTCTTTCTCTCCCCCCTGCATTTATGGATGAGGTTACATGGATAACTATCTGGAATGCGGTCAAGCGAGAGACATTACATAATCATAGTGATCTTGCTCCTACTTCAGAAGAATTTCTCAAGCTTGCCGGCGAAAGATTCACCGAGGTTGTTTCTCTGTCACAGGTATACGATTCGGTATTCTCTCGAAGCGACCTTATGCGAAATAAATCCTGGATCGCCAAGACAGCGACCGCATTTATGGCGGAACCTATGACGACTCTGAATATGCTTTGGGATGCCTACGTTCAAGGAAAGCGAACGGGATCTACAAAAGAGTTTATTAAGACAACCGCCAAAACAGGTGGAGCCGTAGTCGCGTCTATCGTTCTGAATGCAGCTCTCAAGTCTATCATTATGGCAATGCGCGATGATGACGAGGACGAGTCCTATGCAGAAAAATATCTTGAAAGCTTTGTGGGCGACATGAAGGACAGCCTTAATCCTTTAAATCTCGTGCCTGTAGCCAAGGATATAATATCTATCTTTAACGGATACGACGTAGGAAGAATGGATATGGCGCTCTTCTCCGATCTCAAAAATGCTATCGATGCATTTTATAGCGAAAATAAAACCGCATATGAAAAGTGGTCTGGCTTGGCCGGTGCTGTCGCTGCGTTTTTCGGCGTTCCCGTAAAGAACGTAGAGCGAGATATTCGCGCTGCTATCAATACTTTCTTTGGTGAAAAAGTAAAAACCACTAAGTCAGGCTTGATAGATGCAATCACTGAGGGATGGACCGGGGAGGAAGACTCCAAAGTTCAACGCCTTTACAAAGCAATCATGAGCGGCGACGAAGAGCAAATCGACAGACTTGAATCGCAGTATAAGAGCAAATCGGCGTTTGAGTCGGCTATGAGACAAGCTCTTCGCGAGAACGATAACCGTATTAAAAAGGCTGCAGGAGCGCTTATATCGGGAGATATTAGCGAGTTTAGCGACTATTTAGACGATATTGCTTCAGAAGGAAACTTTGACGAGGAGCTCATCGAGGGCGCTATCCGCGCTGAGCGAACCGCTTTCAATTCAAAGATCAAGGCGGCTGCCGAAGCCAAAAACCGCGGGGACGATGAAGAATACAAGGATATCGTGCGAGAGCTCCGCGAGGCTTACAGAGGCATTTTCTCGCAAGACGATATAGTAGACCTTATAAAAGATAAGCGCGATGAGCTTAAAGCCAATAATGGCGATGCGGACGAGGTTACCTCGATATTCCAGACGAGCGACGTCAATGCCGCATTCGATTATGGCGACAGCGATATGGCGCTTAATGTAATCGACGATATCATCAAAACAAAAATGGCAAACGGCAAGACCGAGGCGGAGGCGAAATCGTCTATTCGATCCTCGATGACGTCTTATTGGAAGCCGCTTTATAAAGAGGCTTGTAAGAATCGCGACACTGCTGAAAAGAACCGTATTAAGAAGATCCTCGTAGCTTCGGGAATGTACGGTAAAGCAAGCAGCGTTGACACGGTTCTCGAAGCGTGGGCTGCAGAAAAAGACAAATAAAGCCAAACGGCACAAAAACAACTTTCAAGGGGTGTTACATAACACCCCTTTTTTTTGTTATATTAAACGTATAAGCAAAAAGGAGGCAAGCTATTATGAATTATTCAAGCTTCAGATTTATACTCGATATGCACAAGACGCAATCGCAGGTATCCATCCCCGTTCTGTTGGGGGACACGAGCAAGAAGCTTTATATCGGATTATCGGACGGTCAAGAGCCTTACGTTATCGAGGACGGTTGTATCGCGACCTTCGTTGCCAAAAAGCCCGACGGAGCTTCAATATTTAACAGTTGTATGATAGAGAACAACATGACGGTCGTATATGAATTTACCGTTAACACGACGAACGCCGAGGGCATCGTTAACTGTGAAATAAGGCTATACGGCGCGGACGGTCTTCTTATAACGTCACCGCGATTTATTTTAGTCGTGAACGAAAGGGTGCTATCCGACGAGGATATATCCGTCTCAGAGGACGAATATACCGCTATATCAAGCATCATGGTTGCCGAGGCCGGCAGAGTTACCGCGGAATCCGCGCGAGCCGCCGCAGAAAGCAGACGAGTTAATGCGGAGGCCTTGCGTTCTAACGCAGAATTAACACGTGTTAACGCGGAAAAGGCACGGCTTGGTGCCGAGAACAGTCGTGTCATAGCAGAAACCTCGCGAGTTGCCGCAGAGGAAGGAAGAGTCGCGGCAGAAAAGAAACGTGAGGAAACCTGGGAAAAGCATCTGGAAACGCTGAAGGAAGCCACAGAAGAGATCTTAGAGGATGAAAGGCAAGAAATTGTTAATGAGGTCCTCGAACGGCTTCCAAAATATGAAGGCGAGGTGGATGAGGAATGAGCTTCAACATAACTATTAACAGCGGTTCGACCGTGCGCTTACCCACAGGAGGAAAATTCTGCGCTGAGGATATAATAATTCAAGCCAAAGAGCCTTCAAGCTTTAATTGGGAGCCGTATTTCTGGGACGGAGTAGAATCCAGATCGGGAAGCGACGTCACTTTACCAGACGGTTTGACCGCGATCCCTTCTTTCGCTTTTCAAGAGAATACAAACTTAGAAAGAATGATCATACCCGAAGGGGTTGGCAGTATTGGTGAGGGCGCATTCGCTGACTGCTCAAATCTTTCTTCGCTGACATTACCGAACAGCGTCGAAGACATTGAAAGCGACGCGTTTATACGCTGCTCTCTCCTCGCGTTGACGTCTTTACCTGATGCAGTCAAAAAGATCGGTTCCAGCGCGTTTGCATATTGCAGCTGGCTTATGCTATATAAATTACCCGAAAGCCTTGAAAGCATTGGTTCATACGCGTTTGTCGCCTGCTATCACATAGATTTTCTCGCATCGCGATATATTCCCCAAAACGTTAAATCAATTGGCAATTGTGCATTCATTAACTGCACTAAGTTAGACACTATTCGCTTCAAGGGTACTCCTGAAAGCATTTCAGCAAGCGCTTTTGAAGGTTGCGACAATCTCACAAGCATTTACGTCCCCTGGTCAGAGGGAGAGGTTGCAAACGCTCCTTGGGGCGCTACTAACGCCACCGTCTACTACAACCAAGCAACATAAGGAGGAAATATGAAAATACAGGTATATAAAAACGGCAGGGGCTTAATTCACGGAGCAGACCCGAAGCGCATCGGATGTGACCGCGAGGGAGTTCTCAAGATCGGGCCGACCGAAATCGCTGTATCCCCCGAAGCAGATTCAATACTCCCTGCCCTGTTTCACGGAGCAACGGGAGATTATGGCGCGACCTTCACGGACAAGGACGGTAATATTTACGAGCTCGAAAAGGTTGCCGTCAGAGGAGGCAGGATCTCGCCACCCTCACCCACTGCCGTTGAAATTATGGAGCTTCACTGCCGAGCGGATATAGCAGAAGAAGAACGCGATGCTATAAAGGCAAAAATTAATGAGCTCGAAAATATCTTCGACACGGATGCATTAAATTTTTTGATTAAATAAGGAGAGAGAAAATGAAAAAAATCTTTATAGTTTTACTTTGTGTAATTATAATGTGCGCTATGACAGTTGTATCCTTCGCAGACGAGGCAATTCCTTCGCCTGTTGACACCGCAGAGACAGAAAGTGTCGAAGAAGGGACACCTTCGTTGACCACCGAGGACATACTCAATTGGATAAAAACTCACCCTGAAGAAGTATCGGTAATAGTTACAGTTATCACTTCCTTGTTCGTTACGTTGGCAAAGCTGAAGACGAACAACAAGACCAATGTTGCTTGTAACAACAATGCGATAGCAATTGCGGAAAATAGCAATGCTGCTATACAGGATGCTCTCAACAAGATGACAAGCACCGCAGCAGTTGTAGAACGGTACAAGGGCGAGATACTCAAACTTCTTGAGGAAATTCGTCAGACTGATTCCGAAAAAAGACGACTCGAGACCGCTCTTACTGAGGTTGAAAATTATTTGAAGACTGCAAAGCTTGCAAATATTGAATTTTCAAACGAGCTGGCCGAGCTTCTCGTTCTCGCTAACATTCCCAACTCCAAAAAGGACGAGCTATACGCTCGCCACCGTAAAGCCGTTGACGCTCTTGACGCAATAGAGCTGTCGGTAAATCACACGGAGGTAGAGGCAAATGACGGAGAAGAAACGTAAGGCATTATATTGGCTTTTCAAAATCCTAAGCATCATTATCTCGTGCGCTCTTCCCATATGGGCTATATGCGAAAAATTCCCTATATGGAAAGCAACTCACGGCGAAACTCACTCCATCGGAGCGGGCGGCATTCTTATTCTTATAGTTCTTATAATCGTATTCAGAAAAGCCGTATTCAACTTTCTCAAGGAAAAGCTGAAGATCACACACGCGCCTCCTCTTTTGGTATGGCTTGTACTGATCGTCATAGCTTACATACTGATTTTTATCGCGCAATTTCTGAAGGATCTCGTAATCATACTCTGGATGGGTTTTATCGGATGCGCTTTAGGTACGGCTTTAACTTTTGTTTCTGAAAACATTTTTGGCATAAAAAAGGAGAACGAAAATGACAACCCCGGAAAGAATTGACGATCAGATGAGCAGTTCCGAAAAAAGACGTGAACTGCGACGGTCCTTGGAAAAGGGCGCATCGAATCCCAATAAGTTTACTATAAATGATCTGGTTCTTATAGGGCTTGTTGCCATAGCGATGGTTCTTTCCTTTACGGATTTTACACTGTCCCTGAGCAATTTCAAAAAATTCACGGCGCTTACGTTGTTTCTATATGTTATAACTACGGTTATTTATCGCAATAGATATAATCGAGGAAAATCCCGTGGCCGCACCAATGAGGATTTCTGCGACGCTCTTAAGGATTATAGATTTTCAAGAGGAAAGATCATAGATCAAGGTATAGCATCAGAAGTTCCTGAATTCTGCAGAGTATATAAAAAAAGAGAACTGAAGGAATACCGTGCATCCATACTTTCTGACGTCGATATGGAATACGACGAATATATTGAAAAATACAGACGAATGAGCAGATGGGATATTATGCGCTTATCCTTACCATTCGATATGAAAAGGGCGATCATCAAGTGTAACCGAGCAAAGCCCATACGACTCACTCCCGGGCTTATAATGAATGAGAACGGTGAAGCTGACCGACAGAAGCTCCTATCTCAGAGTGGACGAGAAAGAGAACGCAGGGACAAGCGCAGAGATTTTATCACGCGCGGTCTTTGGATCCTTCTTGGTAGCGCGATCGTTGTAAATATCATTCTGGATTTTTCGGTGATCACCGTGATCCAGTGGTTTGTTCGTATGATGCCTATTATGTCGGCAATCATAATGGGCGACGACTCGGGATATTGCGATATAACGGTGACCGAAACAAATTTCAAACACGGGCAGACGTCTGTAATACATCTTTTCTTTGAATATCACAAGAGTAAGGAAATGGAGAAAACTACCGTGGCAGAAAAAAGCGACGTGGAAAATGTCGAAGCTTCTGAGTTTTCAGAACAATAATATGTACACCGGCACTCTTTTTTGCCAATTTGCTGATTTTTGGGGCTCAAAAAGATAAATTTTTATTTCGTCAAAGTTTCGTCATAGCCGCAAAAATCCCTTATATCATAAGGGATTGACCGAGAGTTCGAATCTCTCCTTCTCCGCCAAAAAACAAAGGGTAGCATCTGCTACCCTTTGTTTTTTCGTTGAAAACGACACGATAATGAACTCTCGCAAATCCTTGGATTTGCAGGCTTTGCGGGCATTTTGCTCGGCTCAAAATCAGGTCGCTGCCGCAAAGCTGAGTTCAAAATCTCTCCTTCTCCAAAGCTTGCACATTTTTCGTCAAAAACGGTACAAGTTTCGTCAAAATGCTCGTCAAAATTCTTCGAACTTTTTCACACGAATTTACACATTTTATTGAAAAATGGAATCCGATATGGTATAATGAGTTTAGAAAAGTCGTATTTGACACGCTTACGGAACGCGGAGAAAACGTTAACGACCTGATCGAAGCAAAAATGTCAGTATCCAAGGGAATGACATAAAGCCGCAGACACGCCGCACGTAATTTTTCTGTTAATAAAAATTATTGGATAATTATATATAGTCAATATGAACGAAGACCGCCAAAGCCCCATAACTATCTGCCCTCGGCTTTCCTCTCAAGCCTCCACACCTTCTGCCCCGCTTCAAGCTCCGCGCTTTCCGTGTTTGTCAATTCCACGGCATACGCAAACGGATAATGCGCTCCGACGGGCGTATAGATATGCTTTCTGCCGATATTTACAATTTCGCCCGAATCTCGATACCCGAAAAGCTTCGGCGGCACGTGAGTAACTATATCCTTGCCGTTTCTCACGGTGACAAAGCCGCCTATCCTTTCTTGAACGTCGGACGGAACTCTGCCGAATATCACCCTCGGCGCGCCGAAGCCAAAGCCGCGTATATTATATTTGTCGCCGTAGATATATTTCATATCCTCATAGGCGAAGAGCGCCATCGCGCCGCCATGAGAGTAACCGACGATGTCAATATTGCGAACGTCACGGTCGGCGGCAAGCATTTTATCGACCGATGCTTCAATCGCGTCCTGCATATCCTTCCACACGCGAAGAAAACCCCTATGAACCCGCCAGACGCTCGGCGTATTCTTATACGGCAGAGTCGCGGAGCAAAGATTGTTCTTCATGGCGCGAATTATTCTTTTTATCGGCTTTTTGCCGTCGGGGAGAAAATCAAAATTCGATATCCAATCCTCCCTGCCGTCACTTCCCTCAAAAAGAATATAAAGCGTGTCGCCCTCGACCTCAATATAATAGTCTCCGCCCGCGCCGTCGCTATGTATGTATTTTTCCTTCACTCCGATACAACGCAAAAACAATTCAAGCATTCCCTATCCTCCAAAAAGAATTTTTGTCTGATAACAGAATATGCGAAAAATTTTTTTGCGACAAAAAGTCCGCCCTCTTGCACGGGCGGACTTATTTTTCCGAAATATATTTCTTTATCGCTTCAAGCGTCTGGTCGCTTATGTCGTGCTCGATCTTGCACGCGTCATCGGCTGCGGTTTTTTCGTCAACGCCGATCATTACGAGCACCTTGGTCAAAATAGTGTGACGCTCAAATATTTTTGAGGCGACCTCCTCGCCCGAAGGTGTCAAAGCAATATGTCCCGCTCCGTCCACGTCGATATAGCCGTCATTCTTCAACAGCTTAAGCGCGCGGGAAACGCTGGGCTTGGAAAATCCCATATGCTCCGAGACGTCTATCGCGTGAACTCCATCGAGCCTCTTCGACAAAACGTATATGGTTTCAAGATACATCTCTCCCGAACTATGCAGACCCATATATGCCACCGCCTTTCATTTACATTATATATATTGTACACCAAAATCACAAAAAAATCAAGAGGTAATTGACAAAAAATGCGCCCTCGGTGTTATTGTGCACAAATAGTGTAAAAGTTAAATATTTCCAATATTAAAAAATAAACAAATTTGGAAACTTTATGAATTTTTATTTAAAAACCCCTTGACATACACAAAAAAAGCGAGTATAATATTATCGGTTAGCAATAGGTAACTGATAAAACAAGCAGAAGGAGCATATTATGAATCTGACAAAAGCAGAAGAAGGCAAAGAGTATATCATTTCTGCTATTGAAACTGACGACGAAGAGCTTGATTCCTTTCTGTTTTCTCTCGGCTGCTATGCGGGAGAGCCGATTACCGTGATCAAGCACCGCAAGAGCGGTTGCGTCGTTTCTATAAAGGACGGCCGATACAATATCGACCGCGAGCTTGCAGAAGCGATAAAAATTTAAAAAGAGCTCAGCTATACGGCTGATTTCTTTTTGGAGCGTCAGTTAGCGATAGGTAACTGAACTGATTTATCACGATTATAATTTTAATTTATTATAATACCAAAAAAATTATGATTTCTCAAGGAGGAAATTAAAAATGAGAATCGCTTTAGCGGGCAATCCGAATAGCGGTAAGACCACTATGTACAACGCGCTGACGGGTCGAAACGAAAAGGTCGGCAACTGGGCGGGCGTTACCGTTGACAAGAAAGAGCATCCTATAAAAAAGGCGTACTGCGGCGGCCACGAGGGCCTCGTAGCAGTCGACCTCCCCGGCGCATATTCCATGTCGCCCTTCACAAGCGAGGAGAGCATCACAAGCTCCTACGTTAAGAACGAGCACCCCGACGCTATCATCAACATCGTTGACGTAACCAATCTCAGCCGAAGCCTGTTCTTCACGACACAGCTTCTCGAGCTTGGCATACCCGTAGTAGTCGCGCTCAACAAGGCAGACGTAAACAAGAAAAAGCAGAACGAAATTGACGTAGCTAAGCTTTCCGAAAAGCTCGGCTGTCCCGTGGTTGAAACGGTCTCCACCTCCGCCGAGGGCCTTGAGGACGTTATCAAGGCAATCGTTTCGGTAGTCGGCACAGAGCAGAAGGCTCCCTACGTTCAGGGCGACATTGACCTCACAAGCAAGGCAGTAGTTGAAGCGGCAGACAAGAAGCGCTTTGAATTCACGAACAGCGTTGTAGCCGCAGTTGAAACAAGAAAGACCTTTACAAAGAATAAAAACTTCGGCGACAAGATAGACGCCGTGCTCACGAACAAGTGGGCAGGACTTCCCATCTTTGCCGTAATTATGTTCCTCGTATTCCAGATCTCGCAGGCTTGGGTTGGCCCTTGGATCGCAGAGGGCGTTGAAATCGGCGGCGTAGCCATCCCCGGTCTCGTAACGCTTATCGAAATGTTCGGCGAATGGGTTGCGGGTCTTATGGAAAACGCAAATCCCTTGCTTACATCCATTATCGTTGACGGTATCATCGGCGGTGTTGGCGCGGTCGTTGGCTTCTTGCCTCTCGTTATGGTTATGTACTTCCTTATCGCGCTCCTCGAGGACTGCGGATACATGGCTCGCGCGACAGTCGTTCTCGACCCCA
>CAZMKU010000045.1:0-12552 GCA_964567085.1 uncultured Clostridium sp. | reverse complement strand
ACAATTTTCCATATACGATTTTATCACAAATTGAGATATTTGTCAATAGTATATTGCTTTAAATAATAAATATATAAGTATAAAATGCATAATTAATATGAACAAAATAAATTCATATTGCATATGAATTGTAAACGCTTTTCATTTTTTACAAATCATTATCTTTTGCCGAATAAATATACAAAAATCCACCCTCAAATGAGGACGGATACGGCATCGCGGAACGGACTCTGACTGACGAGCTCCGCGAGGAATTTTAAAAGCAAAAAATCGGCTCAGTATGTTCTCCGCTAAGGAAAACACGCTGAGCCGTCTTTTTTGTAAAACGATCGGGCAGAGAGTCTTACGACTCCCTGCCCTTGTATTTTTAAGTATTATCAGTTGCTCGAAAGAGCTGCTTCAAGCTGCTTCAAGAGGTTTGCGTGAACGTCGTAAACTTTGTCGTCATCTCTTGTGAAAGTAACCGTACTCGTCACAATTTCGTTGACGATAGCGTCAGCCGCATCCTTGCCAACCGCTGATTCAAGCATACAGAGAAGCTCGTAATCCTCAATACCGTCTCTCATATTGATGAAACGGATCGAAGGAATGGGATCGAGCTGTCCGTAAACCGCGCCCGGATAGAACAAAATACCGTCGCCGGGGCCTGTTGCCGAGAAAGGAACTCTGAGCGTATATGTGTTTGTATTCGTAGTACCGCCCGGATAGTAATCCTCACGCCAGTAAAGGAAGCCCGTCTGTCCAAGCTTGTAGGTCGTCCAGAACATAGTTCTCGCTTCAGTACCGTCGTTAAAGAGGAGGATATTCTGGTAAGGAGAATCCCATTCAGGCTCGCACGCTACGTAAGACCAAAGCTCGTCGCCCTGTGCCTGATACTTTTTCATACGTTCAAGATATTCGCCGAATACAGAATCCTGTACCTCTGTATGCATATACATGCAACCGTTTATGCCGCTGAGTGCCTTAGGAGTAGAGCCCGTAAAGGTGTACACCCAAACAGTTAGGTAATTATCTAAGAAATCCACCATATCCTTAGAGTTTTCAAGCTCGGATTTGTACTTGTTATAAAGCGCCTGCGCTGCTTCATTTACGGTTCCCGTTGACTGTCCTGTATCAGTCAAGCAACCGTAAATAACCTCCCAAGTAAGAGGGTGAGTAGTTTCAAATCCAAGGGAAGGATAGTTCAAAAGGTTGGTGAAATCAGGATTTCGCTCAAACGGAGCTACGAGCCTGTAATCTTCCCAGCCCCAGCTCTGCAGCATCTCTGCTTCTTCGGCAACTCCAAGCAAAGCCAAGAAGCCCCACGTATCAAAGTACGATACTACTGTACCATCCGCTAAGGTAATACTGCGTTGTTGATTTCGAGGAGCACACGGCTCGTCCTGACCGTAATAGAATAGCTTGGATTTAATAGTCGAATCCGCGTACAGAGTGTTGAAGAACTCTTCTGAACGAACCTTAACTGTAGTTACACGAGGATTATACATCCATTCAGTTCCAAATACATTAGTGTACCACCATTCGCTAAAGTTGGGAGTCATACGATACTGGAGCATAAAGTCAGCCATAGCCATCATTACTTCATTGTTTGTATAACCGCCGAAGGCATTATAAACTTCCAAGTAATTCGAGCCCCAAATACCTATTGCCGTATCAAGCGCAGGCTCATCGTTGAGAGTTACGTCATAAACGTAGGTGTAAACTGTAGCAGTCTTAATAAGATTGCCTGTTTCATAATCATAAATTTCTACAGTTGCCGAGTACTGTCCCGCGGTCGAGGCCTTCGTTGTAGTTGCCTGGATTGTGAATCCTCTTACCGTATCTCTCAAAGGATAGGTCTCCGTATCCCAGTTTTTATAGCAATACGGACCAAGATTTACGTACGCGCCGTATTCCAAAGATTGCCAGTTGCCTTCCGAGTCCATATAATAACCGCCCTCATCACTACCGTAATTTGCATTGATATATGAAGCGTAAGGCACTACTGCATCAGGATAGACTCCAACAGTTTTTCCGTCAACGGTTTCACCGATAGTAAAGCCGCTTACCGAAATATATCCCTCTTCAATATAGAACTCAACACCGAGCTCTGCGGGAATAGTATCCTTTCCGTTCGTGTGCGTAAAATCAGAGAGCTTAATAGTGATCTTCTTATGCGAAGGATAATACAGATAGAAATGACAGCCCTCCATTTCGTTCTTTGCCATCTGAATCGTATAAGATGACGCGCCCGTATTAACCTTTGAGGTGTCGTATCTGTCGGTCTTCTCTGTCAAATGATCAAAATATAGCTTGAGGTTTTCATCCTCTGTAGTCTGCTCTGCCTTTGAAGTAACGGGATCCCACGTTGTCAAAAGGGTTGAAAGCGTATATGCCGAAGCAGAATCTGTTATTATGATCGTATATTCAGCGAAGCAATATAAGTCTCCCGTAGTATTATCCTTTACGTACAAATAAATTTTATCTCCGCTGTTAACGTTCGAAGCTCCAAAATAGTATATGAAGCGAATACCCGTGGTGTATCCCTGAGCTTCTGCAGCTGATTGAACTGCAGCTTCAGTAGTTTGTGTAAAGCCCGTATTGCGCAGCTCCTCGTTTAATCTCCAATAGAAGCTGTAATCAGTCAAATCAGTAGCGAGCCAACCGCGAATATTGAATATTTCTGAAAGCTCGGACTTGCTGAATGTAACGATACCCGTGCTATTTGCGACGGACTTATAGTCGACTCCGCTCGTCTGGCTTACAAAATTATCAAGCGTGCCTCTGAAATAAACGGGGCTCTTGTCGCCGTACTTAACGACGTCGAACTCAGCGAAGCAGTAAATAAGTCCGCTGTCCTTGTCCTTAACTAACAGGTGAATGGTTTCGCCCGACTTGAAGTTGTCTGTATGGAGATAGTAGACGAATCTTGCCGCGTGGGTACAGCCTGCTTTTTTTGCTGCAGCAAGAACGTCAGGATCGTTTACTCCGTCAGTTATGGCGCAGCTCCCCCATCTCTCATCGTCTAAGCCTATCGACCAACCAAATTCGTAATTGGTCGTATCAAGACCCACCCAGCCCGAGATGTTATACATCGAGTTCGTGGTTTGTGAAAGGGATACCGTCATTCCCTGCGTGTATGCGCCGCCAAAGCAATCGGTCGCAGTATCGCCTGCCGTAGCCTTCAGCGAATCCATATTCAAGTAGCCTACAATGTTCGTCGCGTCGTCATACGCGATATATCCGCACGAGCCGCTCTTATGGAGCGAATAAGGATCAACCTCTGTTCTTGAAAGCTCAACGTCCGAGGTGTCAGGTTCGGCCTGGCCGCATCTAATACAAGTATTATTTTCACCCGAATAGTCATGTCCGAGCTTGCTGCCTTCCGTTTCGCCGCATACCGAACAAGTCTTAGGCGCTGTACAGGTTGCATCTGTCCAGGAGTGACCAAGAGCTTCACCATCTGTTGTATAGCACTTTGAACAAGTCTTGGGCGTTGTGCAGGTTGCAGCTGTCCAGGAGTGACCGAGAGCTTCCTCCTCCGTCGTGCCGCATGTTGAACATGTCTTGGGAGATGTACATGTAGCGTCAACCCAATTGTGTTCACATGTAATTGTAATCGTAAATGTTTCAAGTACGAGGATAGTTTCCTCGGAAATTGTAGGATTGGGGTTGCTTATAAGAACCTTAAGTGTACCTGTTTCGCCAACAGCAAGCTGACCGCTAACGTTAACGGGTACCCAATACGTACCTGCAACGGGTACAAGAGGAGCAACCGCAGCAATAGGTCCGTCATTGATCTGAAGCGCAAGTGTACTATAATCATAAGTACCGGAAAGTGCTACAGTTACGAGGATATTACCGTAACCTTCCTTAACAAGCGCATAATCCATTACAAGATTCTTGCCGGAAACATCCAATGTTTTATTGCCTGTATAGAATCCGCCTGTTGCAGTATTTACATAGTAAACCTGACCTGTAGGCACGTTTATAGCAGTGATCGCGCCGCTGGAACCGTTTTCAGTGTTGCTGGGATAAATATTTCCGTCGGGATATCTTGATACCTCGGCAGCCTTAGCTTCAGCATAGCTATCATAAAATTCAACGTATTCAACGTCAAACGAATTACCCTTCGCGGCAGTTACAGTACCGTCGCAAAGCGTCCATGTAAGGCTTGTTACGTCAGCTGTTCCCAAGTCCACTATAATATAATGCCACTGATCATCGAGATTGAGATTGAACCAGTTAGCATTATTTGCCTTACCGCCAATAAGCTTTGTACCGTTAACTGTAAGATAGAAGTCGTAGTTAGTACCGTAACCGGAACCGTTACCTCTATATCTGATAAGCATATATCTCTTAAGAGGGGTAGAATTATCATAAAGGGTTACAGTCGGATCAGTACCGCTTAGCGCAAAATTAACGTGATCGTCAACAACGGTGGCGGTAACGCCGCTAACGCCGCTTGCCACAGACGCGAGAACGTTGGCATCATACGAAATTGTTTCATTACATACAGTACATACGCCGTTGCTCAAGGTATGATCGATCGGAGCGATAACGTCAGGCGCATCTGTGATCTCATAGCAAATAGAGCACATCTTACCTTCCGTAAGACCGTTTGCGAAACACGTCGCAGCCTTGCTCGGAATCGTCACCTCTGCATGATCGTGCTCGGGAATTTCCTCAATATTTTCATAACCTATAAACGCCTGAAGACAGGTCTGAGCATAAACTCTTTCCATAAAGTCGTTAGGATGGTTATAGTTATTTGAAGAATAGCTGCGGAAATCAATGCGATCAAGCATCGAATAGCTCATCGAGGACATCTGCACAAGTCCTGAGCTATGACCGTTAGCATTAAGGTTGTCAACTACACTTTGAAGATTTGTTTCCTGGGCCGCAAAGTTAGTGTACTTATTAGCAGATAAATTAGCTAATATGTTATTGGGCGACATAGAGGAAATTACAAGGCCGTAGAAATCATCATTGATAGCCATTGCCTTATCATAAATAGCCTGAACGTTAGCGGCAGTGTACGTAATAGCATCCTCATTAAGGTCGTTCATACCGAATGCTACGCCAAAGAGGTCGCATCCATACTGTTCCATATAAGGCGCGATGAATACGTCAAAATTATTCAAGCCCGCAGCAGAAGTCCAGCCGCCAACGGAGGAGTTTATGTACGTAATGGTACCGTTCGTACCGCCAACGTAATCCTCGGGATGATGCTTAATGGCTTCATTGAGGTCCGATACGTCTACAAAGGTAATTGTATAACCAAACATATCGGCTATCGCCTGAGTAAAGAGCATTGAATAGCTCCACTGATAGAAGATCTCGTTGGGGTTATACCAAGCGGCGGTAGGAATAGCATAATACCAGCTGGACGATGAGCCGCAGGTAATACTATCGCCGTAGAAGATGAACGTTACGTCCTCGCCCATCATAAGCTTCTTGATAAGACCCTCATATTGTGAAATATAGCTTGGCTGCTTGAAGCCTTCCCACGTGACTGAATGCTTGTAAATTACACGAAGCTGCCACTGAGTCATCGTTATGCCATCACCCCAAAGTACAGGCACGATCGAACCGTTATAATTTTCATACACTAAGTTTCCCACGGGATTTTCAATATTATAGTATCCGGTATCCCTAACAAGCTTGATAGTCGAGGTTACAGGAATATGGAGCTTGCCGTCAACCAACTCATAGTCCCTGCCCTCAACATAAGTAGTAAAGCCATCGTAGCTTTGAACGGCAACTATCTCGTCGATCGGGAACAAAAGCTGCTTTGTTTCACCGGGATTTAAGAACATTACTGTTTCCTGGAAAACCGTACCGCCGCCAAAGATGTTCTGCATATTTGCCTGCAAATCGGTAGCGGAAACGTCAAGCTCATCAAGAGTCAAAGGCTTTTCGCATCTTGAACACTTATAATCGCCGTCAGCAGCAACGTAATTATGTCCAAGTGCATCTCCCTCGGTTTCGCCACATACCGAACAAGTCTTAGGCGCTGTACAGGTTGCATCTGTCCAGGAGTGACCGAGCGCTACGCCCTCTACATAACCGCACTTTGAGCAAATCTTTGCCGTCGTACAGGTTGCATCTTTCCACTCATGCGAGCATGCCGCATCGGGAGCGTCAGGAGCTTCAGGCGCGGTAGGAATTTCCGTTCCAACCGTTCCCTCGGATTCGGCATACGCCCAGGTTTCACTATAAGACTTGCCTTCAATTACTTGAATGGCTTCGGCAAATACTCGAATTTCAAGCGTAGCGTCGGCATCGGGCGCGGTGGAGTTCGCATCCTTTATTGCCTGAATGTCAACGACAAGCTTCGAGGTGTATTCACCTGCCGCAACAGCGTTATTGTAGTAATAAATTCCTGTATCAGCGTTATTTTCCCAACCGTCCTCGGAGGTGAAGCCGAGGGTGGTCGTCTTGGGAAGATATTTGTCGTCTTTTCTCCAGTTTACAAGAACGGTAGCGCGAATATAAGCGTCGGTATTACCTGTATTCTGAATTCTGTAATACGTGCCGTCGGAATTAACCGCGCAGTCGATCTTGCCTGCGGTAAACTCATTATCAGAAGAGCCTTCCGCGTTCATAGTCACGATAGCGTAAACTACAACTACTGCAATCGCAATCAAGAGGGCGGCGCATATAATCGCTGCTATAAGCTTTTTTGATTTTGTCTTAAACATTCATGTGCCCCCTCTCCTAATTTGAGCCGTAGCCGTTAAGCCAGCTTTCATTTTCACTGTTGTACGTAAACGTAACCGTTTGTGCTTGTCCTTCGCTTGAAAGCGTAGCGGTCTGTGTTGCGGTAATTGCGCCGTAACGCCAGCTCCAAGCATCAAGACAAGTAATCGTATACGTACCCATAGGCAAATCGAACGAAATCGTGCCATTACTCGTTATAGGAACAGTCATTGAGAACTCGCCTACCGCGGGATCAAGTCCCGTGCCTGAGATCTTGAACAAATAGGCCTGATCCGCGTCAATATTTGCATTTGTGTTATTAACGGCTATGTTGACCGTGCCATACATATGATGCCACAAGCCATAAAGAACGGGCTTGGTGACCGTTCCCGTCGCGCCCGTAACCGTATAGGTTTCACCGGGCTGTACAACGGCTGCACCTGTGCTTGATGTTGCCCAGCCGTCAAATTTTACACCGCTATTGGAGCAAGCAGGAGCTGTGCTCGGAATAGAATAGCCGTAGCTTGCAGTACCGGGAATCGAAACGTACTGAAGAGGAGATCCTTCCGACGGTAAATTGCTGACGGTTGTTCCCGAAAGCGCGTTGGCATTATAGGTAACGCCTAAATTAAAGGATGAATAATCCGTCATAGAAGCAAGCATTGATTCGGCGCTTGACATTGCGGTGCTTGCATCGGTTGCGAAAGTAATTTGTTTGATATGTAAGCTAAGTCCCAGCTTAGAGAACGTATATTCGAAGGGGTCTATACGGAATTTCGTAAGACCGTCACCTCCGGCAGCTGACAAATCAATAATCTGAGTATAATAATAACCCTCAGTTCCGAATTGATACGTGGATGTAATACTGTAAGTAGAGCCGCTAAATTGTGGAATTATTGATGCGTAATTCCGAGCGCCTTCACTATATCTTGAATCAAATATGGCGGTTCTATCGGCGGTCATACCTGCGCGGGCAAGCGTGCTTGCATTAGCTTCATGCGGTAACATAAACGATATAACCGCATATTTGTATTTGCTTGTATCAACATTGCAATTTAAATAAACTACAGGGTCTAAAACGGACTGGTAATCATCATACGAGCCTAAACCATTGTTAGCCGCATTCCAACAAAGATATTTACCGCCGCCATTAGGACAAGAAGCTGAATATGCGCCACCGGCAGATGTTACATAGGAACAATTATTGGCAGTAGTTAACTGGAACGTATTTTCGCTGGAATTGTATGATACGTTTACGTTATGCGCGTCTACAAAGGCGTAATCAACCGCTAATTGGCTGGGGGAAATCGTAAATGTGTTAGATTCTTTATTTCTAACACTCATTCTTTCCTGACGATAGGCAATCGCTTCAGCATCAGTTTTGAAGAAAGCAATTGAATCTATATATAGAGAGTCACCTGTCTGCCAGAATGCAGCCCACGATGATGTATCAATTCTTAAATACTGTAATGTACCGGTTGTAAGATTATTGGTTTTAACATCGTAGTAGTATGAACCATTTCGATAATAAGAATAGTCTGAACTATATTCGTCTGACTGAGTATAATTACCGGCAGTATCCCACCAAAAGTACTGTATTCTCTGCCATTCCTGCTTATTGGTAAGGGGCAACTTATAAATAACTACTAATTTGGTATATGCAGAAAGATCTATAGCGGCTGACGATAGGTTAAAATATATATAAGGATCTGAAAAAGCGGTCAATGTAATTTTTAAAGCATTTTCACCGGAACTATCATATGAATAAGACACTTCTTTACTTGCATAGACTAATTTTGACAATTCCTCACCTGTAAAGATGTTTGATCCTTGGTACATACTCAAAGACGGATCATACGCCGCCTCGGCTTCAACCGTATAGGTCATAGGAACGATAATGAAAGCGGAAAGAACCATTGTTATTGCAAGCAAAGCCGAAGCTATTTTCTTTTTCATTTTCATTCCCTCCTATTACTGATTATTTGAACCGCTTACAGCAGCCCAAGCTTCTGCAACCGTATCAATTTCACTGTCTTTTACTACCGCGGATGCGCTAACCGATATCGTTACCTTGTTTTCACCCAAAGCCGCGATATCCGTACGTGTAAGATGATTATATACTTCAATGGTGTTATTGAGGAAAACGGGGTAATCGACACCACCGTCGGCAGTTACCGTCTCTTCGCTGATCATAAAGAACACGCCCTCCTCGCTCGGATGCTTGTACCATCCCTCGCCGAGAGTAAAGAACATATAATCATCGAAGTTATCAGATCTATCAACCGTGATGAAAATATAGCACGGAGAGGAATCCTTATCGAGATGTACTGTGGGGGCATTTTCAAGAACGATATCGCCTCCGGGAATGATCACACCTGAGTTATCGCCATCAATAGCAATACCAAGGCTTACCTGCGGATTGTACACCACGGCGGTAACTGATGCGGAATCGGATACAGAATACCCCGCTATGATGCCACTTACCGCGGCGGTTGTTAAAATTGTGATCATAAGTATTGAAAGCAACACAGCTCCCAGCTGATATTTACGCTTTTTCACAGATGATTCCTCCTTGAATTTAGGAATTTGTATATAAATGAATTTCGCTCATAATTATTGAGGATCATTATGATCCTTTAATTTCTCGATTTCGGCCTTGATGTCGTCGATACTCTGCTCCGACTCGTCTTTTCTGGATTTAAACGGGAAGAACATTAAAAAAACGATGGCAATAACGATAACGGCAATGGTAACGGGATGGCTGACAACATTCGCCATTTTAAGCATAACGCCACCGACCTTGGGAATACACAAAACGACCTTGCCCTTGATCTGATCAATTTTTATAGGATCGTCTGGTGAACCCGTGTTTGCATCGCCGCAGGTCGTGACGGTATCGCCGTCAATCTCAATTATTCTATGCATTGTATGTGTCTCGCCCGCGCGCCTTTGAAATGCAACCACGTCTCCGATTTCATACGAGGAGTCGCGAACAATAACCACAAGTGAGCCTACGGGAATATTCGGCTCCATACTGCCCGTTGTAGGCGATGAAATACCGATTCCAAGCGGCATAGGAAGTGTGTTTCCCCGCGCGCGTTGAACGGTGGAATAAATATTTATTGCGCATACGAACAATGCAAGGCAAAGCAGTATAGCTGATATGATAATTTTAATTTTTTTCTTCATTAGAGTCTCCGCTTGTCTTATTAAGCTTGTTTTTGCCAATACGTTCGGGCGAAAACAAGATTTTTCGCCAAAATGTATAAACAAAATCCAAAAATTTAAAAACCCAATATAACACCACGCCCACCCTGCCACGACGTGGCGGGCGGGGTGTTACTATAGGTTATTTAGTTATAAAAATTACCTAAACTCCGATTCAGTTCAAATTATGACTGAGCGATTGTAGCTGTAACAGCAACTGTGATTGTTGTGCCGTCAGTAACAGTGTTGTCGTTTGCACCAGCTGTCCACTTCCAACCTACTGTCAATTCTGTAGCGCTTTCAACAGCAGCATTCTGAGCGTATGATTTAGTAACTGCTTCGATAGCTGCTTCAACTGCTTTAGCATACGTCTCGTATTCGCCCTTAGTAACGTCCGCGCCGTTAACTGTGATAACGATAGGAAGATCATCAGCCATTGTAACTGTAGCATCAAGTGTAAGACCTGCAGCAACTACGGGTGTACCGTTAGCAACAACTGTGAGGAGTGTGCCCGAGCCACCGGGAACGAGTGTCTTGTTAGCGTTTGTAGCTTCAGCAACGTCAACTGTTATACCGAAACCGGAAACAGTAGCTGTAACGGAAGCGGTGTCAGATACTGAATAACCAGCGAAGATAGCGCTGATAGCGCATGTGGAAAGCATTACAACTGCGAGAGCGATTGTTGCGATTCTTATCATAGACTTTCTCATGATAAATACCCTTTCTTTTTTGTCATTTAGACATATTTTTTATAACTGTCTCCCCGTGGCAGGAGATTAAGTTCATTTTAGACGGCTTATTCAGCCTGTGTTTCTTCCGCGGAAGCCTCGGCTTCTGCGGGTGTGTTGGCAGCATTAACCTCCGTCTCGGGAGCTTCAACTGTTTCCTCTGTCTCCTCTGCGGGAGCTGCGGGCGCTTCCACGACCTCATCGGTCTTGCTCGCTTCAGCCTCTGCCTTTGCCTTGCGAAGAGCTTCAAGCTCGGCAAGAAGCTCCGACTTTTCATTATCGGATGCCTTTTCCTTCTTCTTGGCAGTTACCACCTCATAGGCTACGAGGAGTCCTAACGGAATTGCCATGCAAATTATGATACCCCAGATCGAGCCCATAAAGCTCGCAATAGCGCCAAGCGAAGAAATGCGGCCGCCTTCATATTTACCTATAAGGTTACTTGCGGGAACAGTATTTCCGCCCAAGGTGCTATCCAAGTTCGAGGATGTATACCAGCCTGCAACTTCTCCGTCAGAGGCTTTATAGATCATATCAACCTTCTGAAGAACGTAGCCCTTGTTTGTTTTGTAAAGAAGATAATCATCAATTTCAATATCCTCGGGCTCACATGCCTTAATAAATACCATATCGCCCTTCTTTATATCGGGGTCCATCGCTTCGTCAACAAACAAGGTGATGTTTCCAAACAAAGTAGGCGGCACGTCGGGATTTACCCAACTCTTGATGAGAAGTGTTATATTGATAACGAGCACGGGCACCATAAGAGCGATAACAACGATTATAATTACCGATAAAATTTTCTGTGTTTTTGCTTTTTTTGCGTCAACGTCAACGACGTTTGTTTTTACGTTTTCATTCATTGGAATAATTCCCTTTCGGTTGACTGATATATGGGCAAAGTGCCAAAATTATCTCATTATGAGATATAAATAATTATAACATAGTTATAAATAAATTTCAACTAAAAAAACATACAAAATATAAGTTCGTTAAAACTGTACAAACATATTGTTCAAAATTATGTAAAAATTATTTTAAACTTTGTGCAATCGGCACAAACACTAAATCTACGATTGCATAATTTTATATATATACAAAAAATCCGCCCTCAAATGAGGACGGATCTGGCATCCCAGAATGGACTCTAACCATCGACCTGTCGCTTAGGAGTTTTTAGAAGTGTTCGTGCCTATCTGCGTGTGGGTAATTTTTGTGCGAAATAAGCGTAAAATCCACCGAAAAGATAGATTTTACGCTTGGTAGGTTGTGCGGTTGTTGGTGACTTTTATGGCGTTTTATAGTGTGCGGGTGTACAAGGGGTGGACAATTATTCGGAATCAATAATATCAATTTCGTTGAGAAGAAAACTAATATTTCTTCTCCAGCTTGTTTTTTTTACTCTTTCCAGGGAGTATCTGTGATTTGGATGAATTACGAACGTAGGATCGTTTGCAATTCCGTGTATTTTGAAAATTACTTGAATCGGGGAATCAATATTTAGCGTAACAACCTGACCTGTTTGGCCTGACCACAAAAGATTTCCGTTACTAAAAATACTAACGGATTCGGGTTGCATAAATGTTGTCCAATCACAATTTTGAATTTTGATTTTAACAAGATTGGATGTTTTTATGGGACAACCGCATTGAATACATGCCGTTGCCTTATCTGAAATTTCTTTTCCACATTCGGGACATTTAATTAAAGCCATTTTGTTTCTCCTATAATGTTTTTATTTGCAAATTCCCATTTCTAAAAATTCTTTTTCTGTTAGGTGATATTGTGATAGTTTTTTATCCCATTCAGCCTTGTCTGAAGAGTGCTTGTATATTTCATATACTGTTGTATCCGAGAAGTAATCAATCTCTTTATCCATAAATAGGCGTTTGCAGTATGCCTTGAATATGAGTTTGATTTTATCCTCAATAGGTTC
>CAZMKU010000044.1:0-12592 GCA_964567085.1 uncultured Clostridium sp. | reverse complement strand
CGCGTCCACCATGTGTTCCAGCACCTTGGGACCCGCAATGCCGCCCTCCTTGTTTACGTGACCGACGATAAGCATTGATATGCCCTCGACCTTTGCTTTGTTTATAAAGGAGAGCGCGCACTCTCTTACTTGGGTTATGCTGCCGGGGGCGGAGCGTATCTCGTCGCTATAAATAGTCTGTATTGAGTCAATAATGATAACGTCGGGCTTTATTTTATCGGTCTGCTCAATAATATTCTCAATGTTTGTTTCGGTGAGAATATAGAGATTCTGGCCGAGCACGCCGAGTCTTTTTGCGCGAAGCTTGAGCTGACCGCCCGATTCCTCGCCTGATACGTAAAGAACCTTCTTGCTCTGGCCGAGCGCGTCGGAGATCTGCATAAGAAGAGTGGATTTACCGATACCGGGCTCGCCCGAGATAAGCACGACAGAGCCGTGGACGAGTCCGCCGCCGAGAACGCGGTCGAGCTCGTTGAGTCCTGTGCGGGAGCGAATGTAATCGGGAATTTCAAGGTCGTTGTAGGACACGGCGCCTCCGCCCTTTGTTACGGACATAGGCGAGCGACGCTTTACAGAGCTTTGATTTTCCTCGGGACGAGTGTCGATAACGTCCTCAACAAAGGTATTCCATTTTCCGCAGGACGGACATTTTCCCATCCATTTTACAGTCTGATGCTGACATTCAGAGCAAATAAATACGGTTTTTAAGCCTTTCATAGTTTTTATCTCCAAAAAATTTAATCTGACTATATTATATAATATTTTTGAAATTATTTCAATAAGATTTTTAAATTTAGACGAAATTTCGACCAAATTTGCAAAAAATAGAAAAAAGACTTGATTTTTCTGAAAATAGTAGTATAATAATTATATATATTTTTATGGATAAGTGTCAGGGAGTTGTTCTTATGTTGATTTCTATTACAGGCCGTCTCGGCAGCGGAAAATCCACGGTTTGCAATATTTTGAAGGAAAGATACGGTTTTGAGATCTATAGCACGGGCGCGGTACAGAGAGAGTACGCCAGAGGACTTGGAATTTCTACGCTTGAGCTTAATCAGAGAATGGAGGAGCATCCTAATCTTGATGCGGAGATCGATAACATGGTTACGAAGATCTCTATTGAGAGAGCCGACGAAAAGCTTATTTTTGACTCCCGTATGGCGTGGCATTTTGCAAAGAATACTTTTAAGATATTCCTTACTATTGAGCCCTGCGAAGCAGCTTCTCGCGTTATGAAAAATCAGCGCGGTGATGAGGAAAAGTACTGCTGTGTTGACGAGGCTTGTGAAAAGCTTGTTGAGAGAAGCAGGATCGAGCGCGCAAGATTCAAGGAGATTTACGGCGTTGATTATTACGATTATAACAATTTTAATATCGTGATCGACACTACGAGCAAGACTCCCGACGAGGTCGTTGCGATAATCGTGGAAAATCACGCGAAGTATCTTGAAAACGCGGAAGAATATAACACACCCCACGTATTTTAACAAGAAAAAGACTTGAGCTGTGGCTCAGGTCTTTTTCTTGTTTACTGTTGAATTTTCTTTAAAATGTTCTCGTAGGTAAGACCGTATTTTACGGCAATATCACGCGCGTAGGATTTTCCGTCGGGCTTTGCGCGATATATTTTGAACGAGCGCTGACCCTCTTCAATTCCCGCAACGAGAGTATCGACTCTCTCGCCGCCTGCCTTCTCGGCGTTTTCGTTGATTCTGTCGATCTCTGCGGCAAGCTCGTGAAGGTGAGTCGCAAACAGACAGCGGCAACCCACGATCGAAAGCCCCGAGAGCACCTCTGCGGCTATATACGAGCCCTCAAAGGAGCCCGTTGAGGAAAGGGATTCGTCGAGAAGCACGAGGCTCTTTCTCGTCACGCAGTCAAAAATTTCTCCGAGACGCGCGCACTCCTCACCGAGACGCCCCTTGTCAATGGTGTCGTCAGCGCCCGTGGGGAAGTGAGTAAATATAGCGTCGGCGGGACTTATTCTCGCGGATTTTGCGGGTACGAACATACCAAGCTGCATCATACAGAGAGCAAGACCGAGCGCGCAGGTAATAACCGATTTACCGCCGCGGTTTGGGCCTGTCAAAACGTAAATAAACGCGTTATTGATATCAAAGTCAACGTCGTTGGGTACTATCTCCTCACCCTCGCGAAGCTTTAAGGCAACCGCGGGGTTGTAGAGCTCCCGCGCGACGAACGTTCTGTCGTTCATCGGCGCGATCTCGGGGGTTGTAAGGCTGTATCCGCGCTCGCGGAGCTTCAGCTGCAATTCCGTGCCCTTAACGAGGAATTCGATCTCGGGCATAATTTCAAGCAGAAAATCCGTGTTTTCAAGCACGTAGGATTGAACTATCCTTTTCCACGACTTGAGGGAAGCCTTGTATACGTCGTTAATAGCGGAATTGAAGGCGTTTGAAAGCGCGGTCTGTTGAGTTTCCGATTGCTTTTTGCCAAAGGGAACGAGACTTGCGATACAAGTGTATTCGTCGTCCCTGAAATTGAGGCGAAGTATTTTGTCGAGCACGTCGCCTGATTTGAAGCTTTCGGGATTTATCGAGAGAACGCCCGCGCTTGAAGGGCGGAGCTGGGAGTCAAGATTTACGCCGATAGTCACGCTCTTTATCTCGCGGACACGTTTCGTAAGCTCTGCGAGCCTTCCGTTGAGCTCTCGGTAATAATCGGATTCAACGAGCTCGGAAATTCTTTTGTCAAGAGCAATAAACGCGGGGCTGTATAAATTGCCGCGAACGCTTGAAAGTCCTGTATTTAAGGTTTCAATGCAGGAAATATAAAGCTCGATCTCGGTAATGCTTGAGAGGTAGTCCTCGCCGTCGCGACTGTCTGCTTCAAGTCTGCGAAGCTCGGAAATATCCGTAAGTATAGGAACGAGTCGGTTGAGTGTATCCATAAGAGAGGGGTTTTCCATCATATCGCGGAAGGTCTTGCTTCGGTACTCCATAACCTCGGGTGAGACTGTGAAGTACTCGGAAAGCTCGGAGCTTTTAAGATCGAATATCTCGAGCATACCGAGCTCCTGGAGCGTGTACATATCAATGTCGGGGGTGAGCTTTCCCGCAAGATGTAAATTTTTAATTTCAAGCGAGGGGTAAATTAGACTGAAATTTGTCATATCCATAGATGATTTTACCTTCTATAATTTTTATATTTCTATTTTACCATAAATTTGTGCAAATGTATATACATTTTTCGTAAAAATTATAAAAACATATTGCAATTTTGTCAGAAATATGATAAAATTATAAAACGACCGTCTGAATTTTATTAAAAATCAACAAAACAATACATAAAGGAACAAATATATGAGCAACACATTTAATAATAATTTTCTTTTGACGTCCGAGCGCGTCAGAAATCTTTATAACAGTCGTGAAAAGGATCTGCCGAATATTGATTTTATCAGTAATATAAGCGTTGACGATCTCGCGAAAAATAAGCGTTACACAAACATTACAGAGCTTTTTATTGATTCCAATAAAAAAATGCGACAGGCTATGCGGTGCTCGGGGGTGGAGGAGAAATACATAACGGGCAGCGCATCCGATTTTGAAAAATTCAAGGCGTTTTGCGGCGTTATGCCCGACCTTCTCGGCAATCTTATGTATATGCAAAGACATTACGAGCTGAAATATTATTTTGATTGCGATCTCAAAATATGCCCCGAGAATTGCGAGCAGATCTGGAATATCACGTCGGATATTCTTCGTGACAACGATATTTGCGCCATGACTCTGCTTGAGATGGCGAACGTGGAATTTATAAACATAGTAACAGACGGTCTTTCGAGCTTATCCGCGTTTGATTGCATTAGAAATTCCGGCAGTAAGGTCAAGGTTTATCCCGTGCTCAGTATGAGGGGCGCTATCGAGATCGAGGAGGAGCGCTTTGTTTCATACCTCAACGAGCTCTCCGCTCTTACAGACGTTCAGATCAAGGATTTTTATTCTCTCGGTCTTGCAATCGGTAAGATATTTGATAAATTTGAGGAAATGGGCTGTCGCAGCTTCCTTATAGATTCGTTTATTCTGAGCGGATTTGTAAAGCCCGACCGTTATCACGCCGATCTTATTATGAAAAAGGCGATAAACAAGGGCTCGAGCGAGCTTTCGGGGGACGAGGTTGCGCAGTGGAGGGCTGAATTTATTCTTTTCCTCGCCACCGAGATCAAGCGCCGCGGATGGTGCTTGCACTATAAGATCTACGTAACTTCAATTCTCAAAATATCCTTAAATTCGAAGTATTGGCGAAAGCAGAACGTTCAGAAGAGGGGAGTAATTCCTCAGCTCAAGCTTCTTGAGTATCTCAATTCAAAGGATGCAATTCCGTCGACGGTCGTTTATTCGGATTGCCTTGATGAGATAACGCTTGCCATGGATAGAAACCGCGCGGACACGCCCAAGCTTCTGTACGGTGTTGACGGTAAGAACTGCGCCGATGCAAAAAAGATCCGCGCAAGCTTCGACTGTATCGCGAGAATGTCCGCGCTCGGCAGACTTGTCGGCGTGCCGTCGTTTAGTGATAATATTTTGTGCAAATCGTATTTTGAAACCGTAAGGCGAGTTTATATCACCGCTATTTGTGATTGGATCGATGCGAGCGGAACCGTGGCGGACGATGATGACGTAACTGCTCTTGCGGAAAAGATATTTTACAGTAATATTAAGTCACTTTTAAATTTGTAATTTTTTGAAATTATTGTATGATAATCTATTGACAAATAAAATGTTTTTGGTTATAATTAGGTTGGAAAAGATTCCAACGCTTCAAAGGAGGGAATTACATTATGAAAATATTCAAGAAGTTTAAGAAATCCGTAAAGGCAATTAAGATCGTTCTTATTGTTCTTACAGCCGTAGCGTCGGTGGCAGGTGTTGTAACCGCAGTTATTTTCTGGAAGAAGAAAAAGGATGCGCAGAAGCTCGAGGCGGAAAGCATTGACAATCTTATCGACGAGCAGCTTGACGAGGTTGACGTGGTTTTTGACGGCGAAGCTATCGAAGAATGATTTTTAGGTGACGAGGGTATGGACTGTCATACCCTCATTTTTTATAATTTGAAAGGTAAATGATATGAAAATCTCAATTTTGGACGCGTCAACGCTTGGAAATGACCTCGACCTTTCGGTCTTTTCTGAATACGGCGAGGTGGCTGTTTTTAATACGACCTCTCCCGCGGACGTGGAGAAAAACATCGCTGACAGCGACGTTATCGTAATAAATAAAATCAAGGTGAATGCAAGTAACCTGAAAAATACGTCGAGCCTGAAGCTTATTCTTGAAATGGCGACAGGCTTTGACAATATCGATCTTGAATACTGCCGCGAAAGAGGAATTGCGGTGTGTAACGTGGTAGGCTATTCGACTATGAGCGTTTCGCAGATAACCGTTTCCATGGCGTTGAGTCTTATTTCAAATTTGAAGAGCTTTAGCCGTGCTTGCGCTGACGGAACGTATTCAAATGGCGGCGTGGCAAATATTCTCACACCCACATATCACGATATCGCGGGAAAAACGTGGGGAATCGTTGGTTACGGAAATATCGGAAAGCAGGTCGCACGCGTTGCCGAGGCTCTCGGTTGTAAGATAATTGCGTACAAGAGAACTCATGTCGACGAGGTTGAATGCGTGGATATTGACACTCTTTGCGAGAGCGCGGATATAATTTCAATTCACACTCCGCTTAACGATGGTACAAGAAACCTTATAAATGCTGAACGAATCGCGAAAATGAAAAAGAACGCTATCGTTATCAACGTAGCTCGCGGCGCAGTATCCGATGAAAGCGCGCTTGCCGACGCGATCCTCGAAGGAAGAATTTACGGTCTGGGCGTTGACGTGTATACCGCCGAGCCGTACGGTGTTGACCACCCGTTTACAAAAATTGCAGGACTTGATAACGTTATTCTCACACCTCACATGGCTTGGGGATCGTACGAGTCGCGAGTAAGATGCCGCGACGAAGCGATCTTAAATCTTGAAGCTTATCTCAAAGGCGAGAGAAGAAACAGACTTGTGTAAGAAAAAGCCCGACACGGTCGGGCTTTTATTATTTGTTTATCTCATCATAAAGCTTATCGGAAAGTCTTGCAAAATCAGCGACAGTAAGCTTTTCGCCGCGAATGTCGGGCTTGTGGCCGCATTCAATAATGATCTCGGTAAGTCGCTCTTTAGAAATTTCCGAGAAGCCTGTCATAAGGGAGTTGGGCAGGGTCTTTCTTCGCTGCTCGAAAGCTGCTTTTACCGTTCTGAAGAACATCGCCTCGTCCTTTGGAACTACGGGCTTGTCCTTCCAGAGCGTGATTTTCGCAACCGCGGAATTAACCTTGGGCGGCGGCATAAAGCGTTCGGCATTAACTACGAAAAGTCGCTCGGCGTGGCCGTAATAGTCGATAGCCGCGGTAATTGCGCCGCAGTTCTTTCCGCCCGCTCCCGCGCAAAGACGGTCGGCAACCTCGCTTTGTACCATAACTGTGATGGACTCAAAAGGGAGCTTTGACTCAATGAGCTTCATCAAAATAGGCGTTGTGATATAGTAGGGAAGATTAGCGCACACGCAAACCTTACCCTCGGCAAAGTAAGGTGTGAGAATTTCCTCAAGGTCGGCCTTCATGACGTCGTCGTTGATAACGGTTACGTTCTTGAAGCCGTCGAGGGTGTATTTGAGCACGGGGATAAGGCCTGTGTCGATTTCAAGCGCGATAACGTTCTTGTATCTCTTGGCAAGCTCGCGAGTCATACAGCCGATACCTGGGCCGATTTCAAGAACGGTGGTGTTCTCGTCGTCGGAGCACGCGTCGGCAATATCCTCGACCGTCATATTGTCTGTCAGAAAATTTTGTCCGTATTCCTTTTTAAAGTTGATGCCGAACATATCCATAACCTGTCGGATAGTTCTGGGGTCGCATAAATTAAGCATTGGAAATGTTATTTCCTTTCTTTGTTCTTGTAATATGTGCCGCTCTGAATGTTCTTGTTGCCGAACTTTCCGTCGCGGTTGTTGGATGCGCCGTTGTAATTGGGCTTTCTGTCATATGACTTAAAATCCTTTGCGCCATAAGGCTTTTTGTCGCTATATGAGTTCTGTGGTTTGCCCTCGTAGGGCTTGAAGAACTGATAAAGAGTGCAGGGGATCATACCGTTGTAAAGCTTCTTTTTCTTGTCGGCGGGGCGTCCGTAAAGTCGCTCGAACGTTTCGCATGAGGTTATAACGTAAATATGCCACGGCGCGAATTCCGCGAACGTACGGCCGATGTCCTTATAAAGAAATTCAACCTCGCGCGCGTCGCCAAGTCGCTCGCCGTAAGGGGGATTGCAAACAAGACTGCCGCGTCGTCCGTCGGGCTTTTTGATTTTTCTCGCATCTGCGGTAAAAATATTGAGATTCTCCTCGACGCCTGCGCGCAGAGCGCATTCGTAGGTTATGTCAAGTATGCCCTCGTCAATATCTGACGCCCAAGCCTCGAATTTGGAATTTGTGATTATCTTGGCGTTTGCTTCATTACGGGCATTATCCCAAAGTGCTTTCTCAATAAAGGGAAATTCCTGTCCCGCAAATCTGCGTTTTAAACCGGGCGCGATATTCTTTGCGATCATTGCCGCCTCAATAGCGAGTGTTCCCGAGCCGCAAAAGGGATCCCAGAAAAGCACGTCTTCCATAGGACGTGAGGTGAGCGCAATACTTGCCGCCAGAGTTTCGCGCAAGGGTGCCGCGCCCGATTCGGGACGGTAGCCGCGCTTGTGCAGAGGCGCGCCCGACGTGTCGAGAAGGAGCATAGCCTCGTCCTTGAGGAGAAAGAATTCTATTTTGAACTTGATTCCCGTCTCGTCAAACCAGGAGATTCCGTATGCACCCGAAAGGCGGTCAACTATAGCTTTTTTGACGATACTCTGGCAGTCGGGAATTGATGTCAGCTTGCTCTTTATTGAGTGTCCCGAAACGGGAAAGGCATCAGCGCGGCCGATAAAGTCTTCCCAACGTATCGCGTTAGTGCCGTCAAAAAGCTCGGTAAACGTTTCCGCGTGGAACTTGCCCATAAGTATAAATACGCGCTCGGCAAGTCGCAGATTGATATTTGCGCGCGGAATGTCGGCAAAATCTCCCTCAAAGGTAATTCTGCCGTCGATAGTTTCTATTCTTTTAAGCCCCAAGGCGTCGATTTCCTCGCCAAGCTGTTTTTCAAGCCCGAAAAGGCAGGTTGCGACAAGCTGCATAGTTTTCTCCAAAGTAAAGTATTTATCTTGTATATTATAAGATATTTTTCTTATTTTGTCAATTAAATTTTAAATATATTTACTTTTCGCGAAAATTGTGTTATACTTAATATAAATTTACGAAAAGGAGGGTGTGAAATGTTCAAAAAGGCGTATCTTGAAATCACAAACGTGTGTAATCTTAATTGCTCGTTCTGTCACGGAACGAAAAGACCGCATAAGCTTATGACTGTGGACGAGTTCACAGCCGCCGTTAAAAAGCTTGTGACACACACAAAATATTTGTATTTTCACCTTATGGGCGAACCGCTTTTGCACCCGAACCTCGCTGAATTTTTTGAGATAGCGAATGAGCTTGGCTTCAAGGTCGTAATTACGACTAACGGCGCGCTACTTGAAAAGAAAAAGGATATTTTGCTCTCGGCGAAATCTCTGCATAAGATAAGCATTTCGCTCCATTCCTTTGAAGCGAACGATAATGATTTTTCGCCCGAGGAGTATTTGAAATCCTGTTTTGAATTTGCCAAGGAAGCATCGGATAAGGGTATTATTACTGTCCTGCGCCTTTGGAATATAGGTGGGCTTGAAGCCTTAAACGGAGAAATACTCTCGCTTATGAAGCAGTATTTTCCGTACGAGTGGCAGAACGCTCAAAACGGCTATAAATTACAGGAAAAGTGCTATCTCGAATGGGGCGAAAAGTTCGATTGGCCCGATGAGGATGCGCCGATTTTGTCTGTTAATCACACCTGCTACGGTCTGCGCGATCAAATTGGAATTTTATGCGACGGAACTGTCGTGCCTTGTTGCCTTGATGCCGACGGCGTGATAAATTTGGGCAATATTTTTGAAGAAAGCATAGAGGAAATTTTAGAGAAGCCCCGCGCGGTCGCTCTCAAAAAATCATTTGAAAATCGGAATATAAAAGAACCGCTTTGTCAAAAATGCGGCTTCACGGCGACACGCTTAAACTAAAGGAGAACAGCTATGAAAATACATGAAGCGCAGTTAAGTGATGAGCTGATTGCTGTGTTGATTGCCTTATCTGCGGATTGGGAAGACGAAAACAGTACCTACGGCTACCGTAAGAATGACCGCGACGACATAGAAGGGAATCGAATATTTTTGGCTGAGCAAGACAATAAGCTCGTTGGATATTTGTTTGGTAAAGAGGAAAAGTCAGAGCGCGCCGGCTCTATTATGGCAGACGGAACTCCTTATTTTGAAATAGAGGAGCTGTACGTTCTTCCCGAATATCGTTCAAGGGGAATTGGCAAAGCATTATTCAAATTTGTTGAGCAAGAATTAAAAAAGCAGGGGATTGAATTTATTATGCTTTCAACCGCCACGAAAAATTATAAGAGTATTTTGCACTTTTACATTGACGAATTGGGAATGGATTTTTGGAGCGCCAGATTGTTTAAGAAAATATAAGGTTGAAAGTTTAAATTATAAAAGAAAGATTTGGATTTTGATTTAAATATGAATTTGATATGTGAACTAAATGATAAAATAATCCTCGGTCAAGAAGGTTTATCTTCGCGTGCTCCTCGCAAAACGGCTCGAGCTATTGTAAAGGACAATAAAGGACTTTATGCTGTTATGCACTCGCTTAAATTTGGGCTTTATAGTTTGCCCGGTGGCGGTGTTGAAGAAAACGAGGAAATCATTACTGCCTTGCATCGAGAAGTAATGGAAGAAACGGGATGTGTTTGTGATAAGGTTGAAGAATTGGGCATGGTTTGTGAAAACCGAGCAAGTCTTGACTACACACAGATTAACTACTATTTTGTCGTTTACACTGAGCATATCGGCGAAATTCATCTGACAGATGCAGAGGTTAATAATAAAACACAGCTTGAATGGCACACTTGGGATGAAATGGTTGGCTTAATCAAGGGACAAAAGCTTGACCGAGTGCAAGGAAAATATCTTAAAGCCCGCGATGTTGCGGCGCTTGATTATTATGTAAGAATAAAAAATTGAGGATACTTATGACATACGAAATAATACAAAAAATCGTTGCCGCAAGCGGTGTTACCGCAGGTGAAAAGGTTTTGGTACACTTTTGGGGCGACGACAAGGATAAGCAAATTGCAAATGATTTTATAATAGCGGTTGCTTCTATGGGCGCAACGCCTATTTTGTTACAGCAATCGAGAGAAATTAACAAAAGGTTATTCGCGGTAGCTAAAGAAACATCATTTGGAAAGGAATATTTTGAAAATCTTTCTTCTTTTGATGCAGTGCTTGATTTATTTACTTATCAGCCGATTGTTCTGGGGTATGAAATAGAGCCCGAGCAATTCGCATTGTATCGCAAATATATTGCAACGCTTTTTTCAGCATTAATGAAGAGCAAACGTTTTACACAGATTAGAATTCCAACGTTTGCCAATGCTGCCGAATCATCTCTTGATCCTGATGATTATGTTAAAAGAATGAATAAGGCGTATGATATTGATTATCAAGCACTTAAAAATAGTTGCTTTGAAAAAATCGGAGAATATCAAAATTGTAAAAATATTAGAATAAAGACAAGTAATGTTTGTGAAATTGTTTTTTCGGTAGAAGGCAGAGAGTGGCATATTGATGCCGGCGATGGAGATATACCTTGTGGAGAAATTTACATAGCTCCGATCGAAGGTGAAACAAACGGACAGGTATTTTTCAAGGAAATATTCGTCAATGATGTTATGTACGAGAATGTTGTTTTGACAGTTCGTAATGGCGTAGTCATTACAGCGGATAATGAAAATGTTTCCGCTTGGCTTGATACACTTTCAAAAAATGATCGCATAGTTTGTGAGCTCGGCTTCGGTATGAATCCAAATGTTAATGATGTTTGCGGATATACGGTTTTAGACGAGAAGATGTCGGGTACTTTTCATATTGCTATTGGAGCCAATAATATGTTTGGCGGTAAAAATGATTCTAATATACACGAAGATTTTGTATGTACGAGTGATTTTGTTATCAGTACCTTTTAATTAGTAAAATTTTTAGGAGTAAAATATGTCAAGAATAGAAGAAGTCGAGCTAACAAATATGTGTATGATCTGCGACGGAAATGGTAACGTGCTTGTGCAGAATAAGGTGAATAACGCTGATTGGCACGGTTGGAATTTTCCGGGCGGGCACGTTGAAGAAGGGGAGTATATAACGCCCTCCGTTATCCGTGAAATGAACGAGGAAACAGGGCTTACTATTGAAAGTCCAAGGCTTTGCGGAATAAAGGAATTTCATAAGTCAAAGGACGGTAAGAGATATATCGTGTTTCTCTATGTCGCAGATAAGTTTTCGGGCGAACTAAAAGCATCAAAAGAGGGTGAGATATTTTGGTATCCCCTTGACGAGCTTGCAAAGTCGGACAAGCTTATCGACGGCTTTGGCGAGATGCTGTCAGTATTTACCGACAATGATATTACTGAAATTTATTACGAAAGAACCGCTGACGATTGGAAACCGGTTTATTGTTAATTAGGAGTATGTATGGACGAATTTATTTTAATACGACCGACGTGCGAGTATGCGCAGCAGATCGTTGAATACAGACGCGAGTTTCTCGATGCGGGAGATTCTATGGACGGTTGCGGGCCGCTTCGCAGACTTGAAGATCCCGAGGAATACATAAAGGTGTGCAGGGAATATGAGCATACAAAAACTGTGTCGGTTCATTTAGTTCCCGCAACTCAATTTTTGTTTGTTCGAAAGTCTGATAACAGACTTTGCGGAATGATTCAAATAAGACACACCTTTAATGATTATCTTGAAAAATTTGGCGGTCATATCGGATATTCAGTAAGACCGAGCGAACGACGCAAAGGGTACGCAAAAGAAATGCTGAAAATGGCACTGCCATTCTGTAAGGAAATTGGACTCCACAAGGTGCTTATATCTTGCATTGACGGAAATATTGCAAGTGAAAAGACTATTCTCGCAAATGGCGGTGTATATGAATCCACGGTATATGAGCCGAACGGGGATGGAGATTTGAAAAGATTTTGGATAACCTTATAATCGGAGATTGTAATGAATATTAAACAGTTTTGGTCTGACATTCTCGCACAGAGAGCGGACAAGATAAGAGAATACTTCCACGCCACAGCTTTCGTGAATTGGCATTGCTCGGGCGAGCATTTCACGGTCGAGGAATTTATAAGAGCCAACTGCGAATATCCCGGCGATTGGGATGGCGAGGTTGAAAAGATCGTCACGACGGACGATATGATTATCACCGCAACACGGGTATATCCGAAGGATCGCTCCGCTTCTTTCCACGTTACGTCCTTCATCAAGCTGAAAGACGATAAGATCGTCGCTATGGACGAGTATTGGGCAGACGATGGCGAAGCTCC
>CAZMKU010000043.1:0-13088 GCA_964567085.1 uncultured Clostridium sp. | reverse complement strand
AAGAACGATAAATTCCTTGTCCTTGATCTCAAGGTTGAAGTCAGATACGGCAGTTACACCGCCGGGATACTTCTTGTAAATATGTCTTAAAGACAAACTTGCCATTTTACATTCCTCCTCAGAATATGTTCATTTTAATTATAATCATTAAGTAAATTCGGGCAGCCTCTGCCGACCCAAACTTTGCTATATATATTGTACCAAAAATCAGATATAATTTAAAGTGGTTTTTTCCCCAAAATTATTATAAATATTTTGTACAAAATACACAAAGAGCCCCCCGCTTCAATTAACTTCCGTTAATGTCCAAAGCGGGGGGTTTTAATTTATTAAAGCTTCATTGTAAGCCCAATTCTCTTTTTCTTTACGTCAACCGTAAGCACCTTTACCTTTACTATATCGCCGACCGAGAGCACCTCGTTGGGGTGCTTTATATACTTATTACAGATCTGCGAAATATGAACGAGACCGTCCTGGTGGACGCCTATGTCAACGAACGCGCCAAAGTCGATAACGTTGCGCACGGTTCCCGTAAGCACCATATCGGGCTTTAAGTCCTCAAGCTCGAGCACGTCGTCGCGAAGCACGGGAGGAGGCAGGGTATCTCTTACGTCGCGGCCCGGCTTCTCAAGCTCACCGATAATATCAACGAGCGTAGGCTCACCAACGCCAACCGCTTCGCACACGTTGCGAATTCCCTTCCTCTTAATTTCCTCGCGGAGATTTTTGAGGTTGCCCGAGCGAACGTCCTCGGCGGTATAGCCGAACAGGTCGAGAAGCGCCTTCGTCGCGGCGTACGACTCGGGGTGAACGCCCGTGTTGTCGAGGATTTCCTTTGAACCGGGAACACGAAGGAAGCCCGCGCACTGCTCGAACGCCTTATCGCCGATTCTCGGAACCTTCTTTATCTGCGAGCGCGAGGTGAATTCCCCGTTCTCCTCTCTGTATTTTACGATGTTTTTAGCGCTTGTGATGTTGATACCCGAAATGTACGACAAAAGCGAATACGATGCGGTATTTATATCAACGCCGACCGCATTTACACAGTCCTCGACAACGCCCGTGAGCGCGCCGTCAAGACGAGCGGGCTTCATATCGTGCTGATACTGACCGACACCGATGGACTTGGGATCAATTTTTACAAGCTCTGCCAAGGGATCCTGAAGTCTGCGCGCGATGGAGACCGCCGAGCGCTGCATAACGTCGAACTCGGGGAATTCCTCGGTCGCAAGCTTGGACGCGGAGTAAACCGACGCTCCCGCCTCGCTTATAATAATGTACTTGCAGTCGCACTCGGGAATGGTTTTGAGTGTATCGGCAATGAAAATCTCACTTTCACGCGAAGCCGTTCCGTTACCGATAGCAATAACGTCGACCTTATGCTTTTTCACGAGAGCTTTTATAATTCTTGCAGCCTCCTCCGTTCTTGAACGGGGCTTTGTGGGATAGATAACCGCCGTATCAAGCACCTTGCCCGTTTTGTCAACAACGGCAAGCTTACAGCCGTTAACGTAACCGGGGTCAAAGCCGAGCACGGTCTTGCCCTTGATGGGCGCCTGCATAAGCAGATGCGAGAGGTTGTCCGCGAATACCTTTATCGCGCCCTCGGACGCGTTGTCGAACATATCGTTGCGGATCTCTCTTTCAATAGAAGGAGAAATGAGTCTTTCGTAACTGTCGATGACCGCCACGGAAACGTAAGAATAAGCAGGGCTTGAGGGCTCCGTCACTACGCACGACAAAAGATAATTGAGAACGATCTCGGGAGCGATCGAGACAGAAACCTTCAAAAATTCTTCCTTTTCGCCACGGTTGATAGCGAGAATTCTATGTCCCGGGATTTTATTTAACGGCTCGCTGTACTCGTAATACTGCGCGTAAACCGAATCCTCGTCCTTGGTCTTTTCCACGTTGAGCATACCGTGATCGAAGGTAAGCGCGCGGATAGCCTTTCTGTATTCGGCGTTGTCCGAAACCTCCTCCGCGATAATATCCTTCGCGCCCGCGATAGCTTCGTCAACACTTGCAACTCCCTTTTCCTCGGAAATATACTCGACAGCCGCCTCCTCGATCGAGGGAGAATACTTCAATTCCTGCTTCATAATAAGCTCGGCAAGTCCCTCGAGTCCCTTCTCTCTTGCGACGGACGCGCGAGTCTTTCTCTTGGGACGGAAGGGACGGTAAATGTCGTCAACCTCGGTAATGGTCTTGGCGTTCATGATCGCCGCCTCGATCTCGGGAGTAAGCTTTCCCTGCGCGTCGATCAAGGACTTGACCTCTTCTTTTCTCTTTTCTATGTTACGGAGATATTCAAGTCTGTCGTTAAGGTCGCGCAAAACCGCGTCGTCAAGGCTTCCCGTAACCTCTTTTCTGTATCGCGCGATAAAGGGTATCGTATCGCCGCCATCAATGAGAGCCACGGTCTTCTCGACCTGCTCCTCGCGTAATTTGAATTCCTCTGCCAATGCTTTGATAATGTTCATTTGTGTCCTCTTTAAATAAAAATTAAGTTTTGAATTTTCCTGCTTCTTCAAGCGCTGTCTGCTCGTGGGGTGTCAGAAATCTCCACTCGCCGCGTTTAAGCTCCGTATCAAGCGAGATAGGGCCGAATTTTACGCGCTCAAGGTAAAGGATCTTGTTACAGACCGCCTTTAGCATAAGCTTTATCTGATGATACTTGCCCTCGTGAAGCGTGATATATCCCTCACGGGAGCTTACCATACTGACCTCGCAGGGCGCGGTCATATATCCGCCGATATCAACACCGCTCTGAAGTCTTTCTACGTCCTCACTTGTTACGTTGTCCTCTGCCTTGAAATAATAGACCTTGCTTACGTGGCTCTTTGGTGCTAAAAGCTTGTGTGAGAGTGGGCCGTTATTTGTAAGTATCATAAGGCCGAGCGTATTTCTGTCAAGTCTGCCGCACGGAAAAAGACCTATTCTTTGCAGCTCATCGGGAAGCAGCTCAAGAACTGTCGGAAGCTTTTCGTCCTCGGTTGCGCTGACGTAGCCCTCGGGCTTATTAAGCATCACGTATGTAAATTCACGGTAAACCACCGTCTGACCGCGATACACAACGACATCGACCGTGGGATCAATATGACTTGCGCACTTTCTCTCCGCCTTGCCGTTAACGAGCACAAGACCCGCTCTTGCCGCCTTCGTCGCCTCGGTTCTCGTGGCAACTCCCGCTTCAACCAAGAATTTATCAAGTCGCATAAGCTTCCTCCCCTCTTGAATTTTTCCTACATTATATATTATAACACATTCTTTTTTATTTGTAAACCGATTTGGAAATATTTAATACCAAAAAATGCAAAAAATACGCTCCGCTTCGAATGAAGCGGAGCGCAAAAAACACATATTGCAAAAGATTATTTTGAGATCACGTTCTCACTGCCGAGTATCTCGCAGAGCTTATTATAAGCAGAGTCGGAATAACGCAGTCTTTCACTGTATTCGGCGTATTTTTTAGTAGACGAATCAAAGAATATCATTCTCGTGTTTCCGCCGCGGTTTTTATCGACCACACCCTTCGCTTGGAAGAATTCGCGGCAGCTCATATCTTTAACTCGAAGATAGATCTTCTCGGGCGCGGGCTTACTTTCCGTGCGAGGCGGTGTTGCGGTGTTCGCGTTCATATAAATCGACATAAAGGCGTTAAATCTGTCCTTTGGGGGTTCGGCCTGCACCGACCTTTTAACAGACTCCTCCTCTTCCGCCTTTTCCTCTTTGACATAAAGAGAATTTTCTGTAAGCGGAGATATCTCATTTACGATTACTTTAGGCTTTTCGTCCTCCTTGAGCGACACGTTACCGTAAATTACGACCGCTCCGTCAACGCGTATCTCGTGATAATACTTGTTATACGCCTTTGGGAAAACAATACACTCTATCTCGGCAAACTTGTCTTCAAGAGAAATAAACGCCATTCTCTCCTCTTTTTTGGTGGTCTTATAGGTTACTCCCGTGATGATTCCCGCAATAATAACGCTATCTCTGTCCGAGAACTCACTCTCGCCATCATCGGTCTCGTTTATTATTTCGCTGATCGGAGTATTATCTACATCCTCTATATTTTTACCGTATCCGTCGAGCAGATGTCCCGAGAAATACATCCCCGCGGCATCCTTTTCAAGCATAAGCTTTTCCTTAAGCGTCAAGGGGGCGACGTCAGGATATTCAAACTCGGGGGCTTTAAGCAGACCCTGAGAAAACATATCAAGCTGACCTACAAGATTGTCGCGATTTTTATATTGCATATTATCCACGATTCCCTCAAAGGATGCAAGAAGCTTTGCTCTGTCAACGCCAAGACGGTCAAACGCGCCGACCTTTATAAGCGATTCTATCTGTCGCTTGTTTACGTCTGTCGCGACCGTCGCGCGCTCAACAAAACTATAAAACGACGTAAAATCTCCGTCTGTCTGGCGAAGTTCGATTATATCCTCGATTATCTTCTGACCGACGTTCTTTATAGCCAAAAGTCCGTAGCGGATATTGCCGTCTCCATCGGTCGAAAAGCTAACTCGGCTGGAATTTATATCGGGCGGCAAAACCGCAATTTTGAACTTGGCGCACTCCGCGATATATTCAGCCGCCTTGGCTCTGTCACCCATAACGCTTGTAAGCAGCGCGGACATATACTCGCCCGTGTAATGAGCCTTCAGGTACGCCGAACGGTAGGAGATCATCGCGTAAGCCGCCGCGTGAGATTTATTAAAGGCGTAGTTTGCAAAGCTCGACATATCCGAGAAAAGCTTGTCCGCTTTTTTCTTGTCGATGCCGTTTGCAGCCGCGCCGTTTACAAACGCTTCTCTTTCGGCCTCAAGCACGTCTGCCTTTTTCTTTGACATAGCGCGGCGAACGATGTCCGCATGTCCGTACGTATATCCCGCGATCTCACGGAATATTCTCATAACCTGCTCCTGATAAACCGTGCAGCCGTAGGTGTTTTTGAGAATGGGTTCAAGCTGCGGCAGGTCATATTTGACCTTGCTCTTGTCGTGTCTGCACTCGATAAATCGGGGGATTGAGTCCATAGGACCCGGACGGTAGAGCGCGATAGTCGCGATAATATCCTCTATGGATTCGGGGCGTAGGCTCTGAAGAACCTGTCGCATTCCCGCGGATTCAAGCTGAAAAACACCGCCCGTCATTCCCTTCGATATAAGCTCAAAGGTCGCCTTGTCGTCAAGCGGTATCTTCTCGATGTCAAAGTCGGGAACGGTTTCCTTTATCTGCTTTTGAGCGTCGTCGATAATCGTAAGATATCTTAGCGCCAAAAAGTCGAATTTGAGAAGTCCGAGCTTTGCCACGGTGTCCATATCAAATTGTGTAACGAGCGTATCGTTACTCATCGCAAGCGGCACGTACTCGCAAACGGGCTTGTCGGTAATTACGACGCCTGCGGCGTGAACAGAAATATTTCTCGGCATTCCCTCAAGGCCTCGGGCGTTATCTATAAGCTCACGAACACGCTCGCTGCTCTCGTACTGCTCGCGAAGCTCGGGAGATTTGAGCGCATCGTCAAGCGTTATACCAAGCTCTCTCGGTATCGCCTTCGCCACTACGTCAACGTCGGCGTACGACATTCCCATAGCTCGTCCCGTGTTTCGAACCGCCGCCTTTGCCGCGAGAGTACCAAAGGTAATAATTCGGGACACGTGTTCTCTGCCGTACTTTCTCGCAACGTAGTCAAACACCTCGCCGCAACGCGTATAGCAGAAGTCGATATCAATATCGGGCATACTTACTCTCTCGGGATTCAAAAATCTCTCGAAAAGCAAATCAAATTTAATCGAGTCAACGTCGGTTATTCCAAGCAAATACGCAACGATACTGCCAGCGCCCGAGCCACGGCCTGGGCCTACGGGAATACCCGCCTTCTTTGCAAATCCGACGTAATCCTGAACTATAAGGAAGTAATCGGCATAGCCCATTTTATTTATCACGGAAAGCTCGTAATCTATCCTGTCAAGATAGCTCTGCTTCGTGTATTGCTCGTCGTACACGATATGGGAGAGTCCCTCGCGGCGAGCAAGTCCCGTCATAGTAAGCTCGCGCAGATATCCCTCCGCGCTCTTTCCGTCGGGACACGTGAATTTCGGAAGATAAAGAGTATCAAAGTCAAATTCAAGATTACACATATCGGCAATTTTCACGGTGTTTTCAATAGCGCCGCGGTATTTACCGTAGAGCATCTTCATCTCACTTGTATCCTTGAGATAATAGTCGTCGGTGTCAAACTTGAATCTCGATTCGTCCTCGATTGTTGTATTGGTCTGGATACACATAAGAATATCCTGCAACCTTGCGTCCTGACGGCGCAAATAATGACAGTCGTTGGTCGCGACAAGCGGAATATCCAGCTTCTCGGCAATTTCAAGAAGCGGCGGGATTATCGCGCGGGTCTTGTCCGTGCCGTGATCCTGAAGCTCGATATAAAAGCCGTCGTCACCAAAGACCTCCTTGTATTTTTTAGCGGTCGACATAGCCTCGGCAATATCGCCGTTAGCTACAAGACGCGGAATTTTACCCGAAAGGCATGCCGAGAGCGCGATGAGTCCCTCGCAGTGAGAGAAAAGCAGCTCCTCGTCAATTCGGGGCTTTCCGTAAAAGCCCTCGGTATACGCCGCGGAAACAAGATACGAAAGGTTATTATAGCCTGTCTGATTCTTGCAAAGGAGAACGAGATGGTGCGGGCCCTCGTGGGAATTCGTCTTATCAAAGCGGCTCCTCTGCGCCACGTAGACCTCGCAGCCGATAATGGGCTTTATATTATTTTTACGGCAGGCGTTATAAAACGCGACTACGCCGTACATATTCCCGTGGTCCGTGATAGCGACCGCGTCCTGATTGCATTCCTTGACTCTTTCGGGTATGTCGTCTATACGGCACGCGCCGTCGAGCAGGCTATACTCCGTATGAAGATGCAGGTGTACAAATTCGCCCATTTTTCGCTCCTTTCTCCTTATCCGTATTATTTTATCATTCAATGTTATGCTTTTTCGCGTATTCCTTGATTTTTCTGAGTCTGTTATTAAGTCCTGATTTTGAGATCTTCGGGGTATGCGCGTCGGCAAGCTCCGAGAGTGACATTTCGGGATTTTGCACTCGCAAATTACCCGTGTACTGCAGATCCTCAGGCATATCGTAAAAAACGTCGATGTCGTAGAGTCTACCTATTATAGCCACCTGCCTTGCGGCCGCATCCACCGATTTCTGAATATTGACCGCCACACAATTAGTCGCTCGGTTTTCATAGTTTCTTATCTCTCGCTCGATCTGGGAATTATAGAGCTCAAACACCGTTTCATTCGCTCCGCAAATAGTAAGAAAATTCTCGACCGACTCGCCGTTTCTGAAAAACAATCCGTAGCCGCCGCGACGCTCGCAGAGCCCCGGAGAAAGCTCGGATTCAAGAAGCTTCTGCCTTACTGCCTCCGCTCTCTCGAGAGTCGGCAGGATCATTTCCAGCGTAAAGCTTTTTCGCGGGTCACTGATGCTTCCCGCGGCGCAAAATACACCTCTTATAAACGCCGACGTACAGCCGTTACACTTTATGTAAGAGTCAATTCCAACGGGAATTCCGTCGTCGTTTATCGTGTCGCACGACACAAGAAATCTCGTCGCCGCGGGCGAGGTGAAGCTCAAAACGCTCATCCTGCAAAAGCCGCGGTTTATTTTCTCTTCCTCGAAGGGGCGCTTGAGAACTTGAGTGATACATTCCTTTACGTGCTCTGCGGTATCCTCGTTGGAAATTTTAAGAGCTATCGTGTCGCCGTCCGTCTCGCCGCCCATAAGCGCGCCGAAAAGAAAAGCGCGGCGGCAGCAATTCCCTTTTAATTTCGAGCCTAAAAGCTCTTTTTTTACATCATCTGAAAATGACATTTCAAAACCTGATCCTTTAATTTCTATACGGCAAATAAATTACCTCGGGGGTAAGCTCAACGCCGAATTTTTCCTTGACAATACGCGATACGTCACCCATAAGAGTCAGAACGTCGCGCGAGGTCGCGCCGCCTATATTTACGACGAAGCCTGCGTGCTTCTCCGATACCTGCGCGCCGCCGACGGTGTAGCCCTTGAGTCCCGCATCGTCAATAAGCTTTGCAGCAAAATAGCCCTCGGGACGCTTGAACGTGCTTCCCGCGCTCGGATATTCAAGCGGCTGCTTGTCGCGTCTCGACTGCATATTCGTATCCATTTTGCTTACAATTTCAGCTATGTTGCCCATATGTAATTTAAGCCTTACGGAAAGCACGACAAGGTTGTGGCTTTCCTCAAAAACACTGTGTCTGTAAGAGAATTTTGCGCCCTCGTTATCTATTGTGACGATCTCGTTTTTCTCTGTGTCGTACGCCGTAATATCGCAGACCGCGTCCGCCATCGCTCCGCCGTACGCGCCCGCGTTCATATAGATCGCGCCACCCACCGTCGCGGGAATTCCGTACGCAAATTCGAGTCCTGTAAGCGCATGCTTTTTACCCGCCTCGAGCGAAAGCTCGGTGAGCTTCTTGCCCGCCTCGGCGTAAAGCAGAACGCAATCGTTTCTGTATTGGTAACGGCAATCCGTCATATTCTTGGTTATGACCACCGCGCCGTCAAAGCCCTCGTCGTCAAAAAGCAGATTTGAGCCGTTTCCAACGACGAAATATCTCTCCCCCGCGCTCTTCAGGTGCGAGAGGGTCTCGATAAATTCCTCTTGATTTTTGGGAAAATACGCCACATTTGCACAACCGCCGATTTTGAAGGTAGAGTGCTTACACAAGGGCTCGTTATAAATTTTCACAATACCGTCAAGCATAAAAACCTCAGTTATAAAAGTATATTTTCAAGCTCGCTCAAGGAGTTTATAACGTAGGTGATATTCATACCCGCAGGCACTTCCTTGTTATGCGGATCAAACCAGCAGGTATCAATGCCGTAGTTTATTCCGCCCTGAATATCCGACGTGAGCGAGTCGCCTATAATTATTGCCTCATCTCTTGAAAATCCGTCAATTTTTGCCGCGACCGCATCGAAGAACTCCACTCTCGGCTTTTCAAATCCGATCTCCTCGGACACGAAAACGCCGTCGAACATAGGGGCTAAGGGCGAGGGGTCAAAGCGGCCGTCCTGAACACTCTTTTTGCCGTTCGTCACGACGTAAAGCTTGTATTTTCCATAAAGCTTCTGACATATCTCGAGCGCGCCGTCCATAAGATATGATTTCTCGGCAAGCGTTAAGGGATAGTAGTCCGAAAGCTCCTCGGGGTTTACGTCAAAGCCGTAATATTCACAAAATCTTTCCCATCTTGCCGCATAAAGACGGTTCTTTTCGATCTCGCCGCGCTCAAGCATCTTCCAATGCTCGTCGTTAATTTTCGAATATTTCGCGATTATCTCGTCGCTCACGGGAAGTAAAAATTTCTCGAGCACGTCGATCACCGCCTCGTATTCCGAGCGCTTAAAGTCAAGCAGAGTCGCATCCGCATCAAAAAGAACAAATTTATATTTTGACATAATCCTTACCTTTCAAAGTACATATATATAATATTATACATTATATCCCGCAAAATTGCAACAAGGTAGATAAAAAAATTCGCCGTAAAATATAATTATAATAAAAAATGATGGATTTTCTCAAAAATCACAATAATATTTTGATTTTCTCTTGAAAAAAAATCAAATATAAGTTATAATATAAAGTGTATGTAAATTTGAGAGCCAAGGAGGCGCTTATGATAGTTTTGGGCATTGCGGGTCAGTCGGGCGCGGGCAAGGGCGAGGCATCGAAGATACTTTCAACGCTCGGTTTTTCCGTGATCGACGCGGATGCGGTCTACCACAACGTAATAAATCCACCGTCAAGGTGCCTTGATGAGCTCGTTCTGCACTTCGGACGCGGCATTCTCACCGCAGGAGGGCTTCTCAACAGACAAACTCTCGCGCAAATGGTTTTCGGTGAGGAAAATCACGAAAGGCTGCAGCTTTTAAACACAATTACTCACAAGCACGTCTGTCGGGAAATAAGAAAAATTCTCGGTTCAATGAAGGCTATGGGCTGCGAGCTGGCTCTTATCGACGCTCCCCTGCTCATTGAAGCGGGGCTCTGCGCTGACTGTGATTTCACGATCTCCATAACGGCTGACCGCGATATAAGAATCAAGAGGATCATGGCTCGCGACGGCATTGACCTTCAAGCCGCGACAAAAAGGGTCGACTCACAAAAGGATATTGATTTTTACCGCGATAACACCGATTTCGCGGCAGAAAACAACGGCGACCTCGTATCGCTTGCCGAACAAATAAAAAAAATATTAGTTACGAAGGATATAATCAATGGCTAATCACCACCGAATTCACAAGCGGAAAAATCACGGCGTTGCGATTCTTCTGATCCTCGTAATTTCGATCATTTCAGGATTTGTGATTGACGCGGGGCTTACCTTTGCGGAAAAGAAATACTATCCCGTAAAATACTCGGAATACGTAGAGAAATACGCCAAGGAATACAACGTGCCCGAAAGCCTCATTTATGCGGTAATCAAAACCGAAAGCGACTTCCATGCCGACGCGGTATCGCGCGCGGGAGCCGTCGGTCTTATGCAATTTATGCCCGAGACATTCAATGATATAACGACCAATTTCCTATACGAAAACCTTGACATCGGTATGCGCTACGACCCCGAAACGAGCATAAAATACGGCGCGTTTTATCTGTCGTGGATATACCGCAATTACGTTCAGAATTGGGAGACCGCGCTCGCGGCCTACAACGCGGGAATCGGCAACGTCTTCGGCTACAGAGACCCCGACACCGACGAGTGGGTGGAAGGCTGGATAGAGAACCCCGAATACAGTGACGACGGCGTAACGCTCAAGAAAATTCCCTTCAAGGAAACCAAAAATTACGTCAAAAAGGTAACTCGCGCTATGGAAAAATACGCGGAGCTTTACTCGATAAATTAAGTTCACAAATTCTTACATAAAGAAAAGGAGACACAATTATGGAACAGAATCTTTTCTACAAAAAATCCAACGTATATGAAACACTCGGCGAGGAATTCGCCGCGGAGGCTACGTCTTACGGCGAGGGCTACAAGGCTTATCTTGACTCCTCCAAGACAGAACGCGACTGCGTTGCGACCTCCATTGAAATGGCAAAGGCAAACGGCTACCGCGAATATGATTTCGGTATGGAAATAAAGGCGGGCGACAAGCTTTACTACAACAACCGCGACAGAAGCCTTTATCTGATAAAGGTTGGCACGGAAGATATAAACAACGGTATGAGAATTTTGGCTTCCCATATCGACTCTCCCAGAATTGACTTCAAGCAAATGCCCATTTACGAGGACGGCGGCTTCTGCTTTGCAAAGACACGCTACTACGGCGGTATCCGTAAGTATCAGTGGTTGGCTCTTCCTTTGGCTCTCCACGGCACCATCATAAAGAAGGACGGCGAGGCAGTCAATATCTCTATCGGCGACGACGAAAACGATCCCGTATTCTACATTACAGACCTTCTTCCCCACATCGCGCAGGACTACAACACAAAGCCTCTCGGCCAGGCTATTTCCGCGGAAAATCTCAACATTCTCCTCGGCTCTATGCCCTGCTCCGACAAGGACGCTGAAAACAAGATAAAGACAAATATTCTTACGATGCTCAATCAAAAGTACGGCATAGTTGAAGAAGACTTCCTCTCCGCAGACATTTTCGCAGTTCCCGCAGGCAAGGCGCGCGACGTCGGCTTCGACCGCTCTCTTATCTCGGCTTACGGCCACGACGACAAGGTTTGCGCTTACCCTTCACTTACGGCTCTCTTTGAATCCGACGCGAGCGACAAGACTATCATGGTGGTTCTCGCTGACAAGGAGGAGATCGGCAGCGAGGGCAACACGGGAATGAAGTGCGAGGTGTTTACCGACCTTATGGGCGCAGTTACCGAGGCTCTCAGCGGCAACATTTACGCAGTTAAGGCTCACTCCAAGTGTCTTTCCGCTGACGTTACGGCTTGCTTTGACCCCAATTACCCCGAGGTATTCGACGGCAAGAACGTTTCGCGCATCAACTGCGGCGTTGCTATGTCCAAATACACGGGACACGGCGGCAAGGTTGCCACAAACGACGCTCCCGCGGAATATATCGCTTGGATAAGACGCCTTTTCGCTGACAACGGCGTTATCTGGCAGGCGGGCGATATGGGCAGAAACGATCTCGGCGGCGGCGGAACCGTTGCAAAGTTCATTTCCCAGCACAATATCGAGACCGTTGACCTCGGCGTGCCCGTAATTTCCATGCACGCGCCCTATGAGATAATCTCCAAGGTTGACATTCTCTGCGCGCACAAGGCATTCCTCGCGTTCTGCAAATAATTTATTTAAGGAATATAAATGACAAATTTTATAGAAAAGCTATCCGATACCGAGCAGAAATATATCCGTCTTGAATTCGAGCTTGCGAACAATCAGGCGCTGCTTTCCGACTCCAAGGCATACGCCGCGGCTATCAAGGAATATCACTCGCTCACCCCTCTTATCGAAAAGCTCCGCGAGCACAAGCGCGCGAAGACCGATATTGAGGACGCCGAGATGATAATTGCCGAGGCGGACGAGCCCGAGCTTCGCGAAATGGCGCAGGAGGAGCTTAAAGGTGCAAAGTTCAGATTTGAGGAAACGGCACGTGAGCTTTCCATTCTGCTTATCCCGCGCGACCCCAACGACGACAAGAACGTAATTATTGAAATACGTTCGGGCGCGGGCGGCGAGGAAGCGGCTCTCTTTGCCGCGGTTCTCTTCCGTATGTACTCAATGTACGCCGCAAGTGTCGGCTTCAAGCTCTCGGTTATGAATGAAAATATGACCGAGCTTGGCGGCTACAAGGAAATAGTTTTCACGCTTGAGGGCGACGGCGCGTATTCGAGATTTAAATTCGAATCGGGCGTTCACAGAGTTCAGAGAGTTCCCGAAACAGAATCACAGGGGCGCATACAGACCTCAACGGCGACCGTTGCGGTGCTCCCCGAGGTTGAGGACGTTGAAATTGAGATCAAGGACTCAGATCTTATTTATGAGTCATGCAAATCAAGCGGCGCGGGC
>CAZMKU010000042.1:0-13187 GCA_964567085.1 uncultured Clostridium sp. | reverse complement strand
GACCCCGGTATTTTCTCGATAGGTGACACGATATGCGAGCCTCCGCTCAAGGTTAAATTCAAGGGAATTCCCACGTTCGCTCCCGAGCATTTTGCGGTCGTTGAGCAGATAGATTCCATGAAGCGTAAGCAGTTCCAGAAGGGAATGGAGCAGATCGCCGAGGAGGGTGCGATCCAGATCTTCTTTTTGCCCGATGCGGGTATGGAAAGAGTTATCGTGGGCGTTGTAGGCGTGCTTCAGTTCGACGTGTTGAAGTTCAGAATGCAGAGCGAGTACGGCGTGAGCTATTCGAGAATGGATCTTCCTCACGATCAGATAAGATATATCGAAAAAACGCCCTGCGAGCCGTCAAAGCTTCGACTCACGGGCGACACAAGACACGTGCTTGACGTCAGAGGTAACAGCTTGCTCGTTTTCCCCGGTCAGTGGGCGGTAAACTTCGCGCTTGAAAATAACGAAGGACTTGTTTTGTCGGAATTTAATAAGTGGTAAAAATAAAACTGCTATCGCGACCGCGATAGCAGTTTTATTTTATTTCGAATCCTTACAGCTTACGGCGACTGCGAACAGGCCGTAATTGAGCTCACCGATGCGGACGGACGCCCATTCGGACATAGTGCCATCGAAATTGATGTATTTAAGCGCCGAGCAGTTATAGAACGCCATATCCAGGATGGACGTGAGCGTGCCCTGAAGCGTCAGAGTATCGTCGCCCTTGAGCGCGGGGTAGTGAATAAGCTTCTCCATATCTGCGGAAAACAGAATTCCGTTTACGTCTGTAAAGGATTTGTTGTCTTTGTTGACGGAAATGTAGATAAGCGACGTGCAGCCGCCGAACGCCATATTTCCGATATGAGTGACGGTTGAGGGGATCTGCACCGCGTTTATGCTGATATTTCCGTAGAAAGCCTTGTCGCCGATACCCGTTACGACCTCGCCGTCAGGACTTTTTTCGGGAATTATAATGCAGGAGTCCGTGATGTCTCCAAGCCCCGTTACCGTGCACGTACCGTTTCCGTTTGACGTAAATGCGAGGGATTTTTCACGGGGCGCTTCGGTGGTTACCTCCTCGGTCGTCGTTTCCTCCTCGCTCGTTTCTTCATTCTCTGCGGGCGGGCTCTGGTATATAGGCGCGGTGTAGACCGACGTGTCGGTCTCGGTCGGCGTCTCGTCCTTGGCAGCTTCGGTCGGTTGCTCGGCGTCTGAGGTCTTTTTCGCGCCCGAGCAGGCGAAAAGACAAATTATGAGTGTGAGAATTACCGCGGTCGCGGCTAATATTGATATCAGCTTTACGTTGCCCTTGATTTTGAATTTAAACATAGTTCTCTCCTTTTGACTTTGGCAAAACAAACGCGTGCGCATCGTGTTGGATCTCGCCGTGGACTGTAAGAGCATTATAGCAATAAACCCTTTGCGTGTCAAGGAAAACCGAACGACAAAAAACCCCCGAAAGGGACTGCCTTGCGACAGCTTCCGTCGGGGGTTTACATATTGCTTTATGGAATGTCGAAAAGTTTTTTAAAAGAATACGCCGTTTACGAATATTTCGATGCCGATGAGAATAAGAATAACGCCTCCGAATATGCAAGCCTTCTTTTCGAGCTTGTTGCCCGCCTTTTTTCCGATGAAAATGCCCGCCATACAGATAATAAAGGTAACGATAGCGATAATAGCGACTGCGACGAGCGCGAGGACAAGGTCGTATTCTGCGAGAGTGAAGCCCGCGGAGAGCGCGTCGATCGACGTCGCGATGCCCTGAACTATAAGCGCGCCGAACGTTAATTTTGAGCAGTTGCAGCTGCCGTCGGTGTCACATTCGTTGCTTTCCTTGACACCGTCATATATCATTTTTCCGCCGATAAACGAGAGCAGGATGAGAGCTATCCAGGGGATGAGCGCTTCAAACCATGTGAAATACTGAACCACGGTGTGAATGCATATCCAGCCCAAAAAGGGCATAAGCGCCTGAAAGATCGCAAAAACACCCGCGATGCCGCACATTTTTCGTGTTTTCATTTTCGGCTCGTTGAGTCCGTTTGCCAAGGAAACCGAGAAGGCGTCCATTGCGAGACTGAAGCCAAGTCCGACGTTGGTTATAAAAAACATAGGTCCCATTTGTTTTATCTTCCTTTGAGGTAAAAAATATCGGGATAATGGTCCCGATACGTGTAAAAGACATTCTATCACATTTCAATCAGTTTGTCAATATACATTCAGGTATTTTGAAAAAGAATTCTTGACAAAAAATAAAGAGTGTGTTAAAATGATAGAAGAATACCGTGAACGTAGGGGGGACTGCTATGAAAAAGACTATAATTACGATAAGCCGCGAGTTTGGAAGCGGAGGCCGCACAGTCGGCAGAAAGCTTGCCGAAAGACTCGGATACCGTTTTTACGATAAGGATCTTATCGAGGACGTTATGGAGGCGAGCGGACTTTCCCGCGAGATAGTTGAAAAATACGACGAATACGCAACTCACAAGAGCAGCTTCCTTTATACGATCGCGATGCAGGCGGGCGGAGACGTTATGGGAACTCTGTCGTTTGCAAATCAGGTGCAGATAGCTCAGGTGAACGCCATTAAATCCGTTGCCGAGGAGGGCAATTGCGTTATTATCGGACGCGGAGCGGATTTTGTGCTTCAGGACAGAGAGGATTGTCTTAACGTATTTATCCGCGCTGATATGGAATTCCGCAAGAACAGAGTTGAGACGCATTACGGTAAGATCGACTACAAGACGGAAAACAGACTTCGCGATAAGGACGCCAAGCGCAGAGTATATTACCGCAACTTCGCTATGAAGGAGTGGGGAATGTGCGATAACTATCACATTATGCTCGATAGCAGCACCTTTGGAGTTGACGGCTGCGTTGATATTCTTGAGAAGATCATAAGAGAGAGCTGGGAAGAATAAATTCCGAAAGGATAATTCAGAATATAAAAAACGGCATTTGCGTTATGGCAAGTGCCGTTTTTGTTTATGTTAGTGAGAATGAAATGGTATTTCTGTGCAGATTGACGAAAATATAACAAATTATTGACAAACGTAATATTTAGTGATATAATTATTATACTTTTATAATTTGTTGAAGAAAAGCTTTGACAAGGGAAAGAGGTATGTAAAATGAAAAAGAAGATCTTATCACTCACACTTGCGATCGTGATTGTTCTCTCATTGGTAATGACAGCGGTATCCTGTGACAAGGAAGATAACGCGGACGAAACGTATACGGTTGGCGTATGCCAGCTCGTTCAGCATCCCGCGCTTGACGCTGCGACGAAGGGCTTTGTCGATACACTCAAGGCTGAATTCGGCGACAAGATCACCATTCTCGAGGAAAACGCGAGCAACGATCCCGCTACGTGTACGACCATTGTAAACAACTTCGTATCAAAGAAGGTTGATCTTATTATGGCGAACGCCACCCCCGCGCTTCAGGCTGCGGCTCAGCAGGAAAGCATTCCCGTTCTCGGCACGTCAATTACGGAATACGGCGTGGCTCTCGGCATAGATGGCTTTGACGGTCTCGTTGGCTCCAACGTATCGGGTACGAGCGACCTCGCCCCTCTTGCGGAGCAGGCAAATATGATAATTGACCTCTATCCCGAGGCAGAAAAGGTTGCGCTTCTTTATTGCTCCTCCGAACCAAACTCCGAGTATCAGGTAAAGGAGATCAAAAGACTTCTCGTTGCGAAGGGCCTTTCCGAAGCAAACATCAAGGACTGCGCGTTCACTGACTCCAACGACGTAACGTCCGTTGCGGCTGCAGCTGCATCCTTCGCTGACGTTATCTACATTCCTACCGACAATACGGCGGCAAGCTGTACGGAGACAATCAGCGGCGTTATAGGAAATACGCCCGTGATCGCGGGCGAGGAGGGCATCTGCGCGGGCTGTGGCGTTGCTACGCTTTCTATCGACTACTACGACCTCGGTGTTGCTACCGCAGAGATGGCAATAAAGATCCTTAAGGGCGATGCAAAGGTTGAGGAAATGAAGATCGAGTATGCGGCCGTTTTCACAAAGAAGTACAACGCGGAAAGATGCGCGGAGCTTGGTATCGACACGGCGGCTCTTGAAGCCAAGGGCTACGTGGCGATCGTTACCGAAGAATAATTGAAAAAATAACGCTTTTGGCCTGCGGGGGAATTCTCTCGCAGGCGAAAGCATTAAATAAGGACTTTCTTAGGCAATAAGAAAGAGAGGATTTATAAAATGGATATGTTTATGAATTGGCTTGGTACTCTGCCGGGAGCGGTTGCGCAGGGACTTGTCTGGGGTATTATGGCGATAGGCCTTTATATTACGTTCAAGGTGCTTGACGTGGCTGACCTGACTGTCGACGGCTCGATCACTACGGGCGCGGCGGTTTGTACCGTGCTTATAACTAATGGCGTGAACGTCTGGATAGCTATAGCTTGCGCAATACTTGCGGGTATGGTAGCAGGTCTTATTACGGGACTTCTCCATACGACTCTTGGCATTCCCGCTATCCTGGCAGGTATTCTGACTCAGCTTATGCTCTGGTCTGTCAACCTTCTTATTATGGGAAGCAAGGCTAATATTGCGCTCTCGAGATTTAAGTACGGCGATAAGGTGCTTATTTCGGGTAACGTGGCGCAGATTTATACAACGCTTGCGATTTTGGCGGGCTTCGTCGCGGTGCTTATCGCTATTCTTTATTGGTTCTTCGGAACGGAGATGGGTATGTCGCTTCGTTCCACGGGCTGCAATCTTGAAATGTCTCGCGCGCAGGGCATCAATACGAGCTTTACAAAGGTATTCGGTCTTGCGCTCTCAAACGGCGTGGTTGCTCTCTCGGGCGCGCTTCTGGCTCAGCAGCAGGGCGCGGCTGACATTAATATGGGCAGAGGAGCTATCGTTATCGGCCTGGCGGCGGTTATCGTCGGCGAGGCGCTCTTCCAGAAGAAGACCACAAACTTTGCGCTCCGACTCCTCTTCGTCGCATGCGGCGCGATAATCTACTGGCTTGTATTCCAGACGGTTATTTTCTTAGGACTTCCCAGCGAGCTTTTGAAGATGCTTTCGGCTCTCGTGGTTGCGCTCTTCCTGGGAGTTCCTTATCTGAAATCTCATTTGAGAAAGAAGAAAAAGAAGAAGGGGGTAAGTAAGAATGCTTGAGATAAGAGATGTTCATAAGACCTTCAACGAGGGCACTATAAACGAGAAAAAGGTGTTCGAGGGACTTTCCCTGACTCTTAACGACGGTGATTTCGTGACGGTTATCGGCGGTAACGGCGCGGGTAAATCCACTATGCTCAACGTCATCTCGGGCGCGTATTCCATTGACGAAGGACAGGTTATTATCGACGGTGTTGACGTTACCCGTCTTCCCGAATATAAAAGAGCGGCCTATATAGGCAGGGTTTTTCAAGATCCCAGACTCGGCACCGCGTCGGATATGTGGGTTGAGGAGAATATGTCTATTGCCGATAGCCGAGGACACAGACGAGGCGTAAGATGGGCAATACGCGGCAAGGACAGAGCGAAGTACCGCGAGCAGCTGGCACAGCTCGACCTTGGACTTGAGGACAGACTTACAACGAAGATGGGACTTCTCTCGGGCGGTCAGAGGCAGGCGATAACGCTTCTTATGGCGGCTATGAAGAAGCCGAAGCTCTTGCTTCTTGACGAGCACACGGCGGCGCTTGACCCCAAGACCGCGGCAAAGGTGCTTGAGATCACCAATAAGATTGTCAGCGAAAATAAGCTTACGACACTTATGATCACTCATAATATGCACGACGCTATAGCGTACGGAAACCGCATTATTATGATGCACAACGGAAATATTATTCTCGACATCAGCGGCGAGGAAAAGAAAAAGCTCACCGTTGAGCAGCTCCTTACAATGTTCTCAAAGGCAAGCGGAAGTGAGATCGCAAACGACCGTATGCTCTTGAATTGAGGGGTGAGAGTATGAGTGAAATAAATAAAAATACGAACGAAACCACCTCTGTCGCGCTTCCCAAAATGGATAGCGACGAGAGCGTAGCTCTCCCGACGGCAGAGCAGAAAACTGTAGTTAAAGCCGAGGACGGTTGGGTCTGCCCCGAGTTTAAGGTGTCGGGCGCTTTCTCCTCGAATATGGTGTTGCAAAGAGAGAAGCCTATAAAGATATGGGGCTTTTCGACCGACGTCGGCGGCAAGGTGTTCGGTGAGTTTGCGGGACAGACGGCAAATGCGACGGTTGGCGAGGACGGTAAGTGGACGCTTACCTTTGCCCCCGAAAGATATAGCAGAGAGGGCAGAGAGCTTGTCATTTACGACGACAAAAATCATCGCGAGGTTTTCTCCGACGTGCTTGTCGGCGACGTATATCTTTTGGGCGGTCAGTCGAACGCAGAGGTAAATCTCTCGCACTGTATGTCGTTTACGCCCAGCCTTGAATTTTACGAGGACGAGGCGATAAGGCTTTTCCCTCAGACACAGAATTTCGTTTATACGCATCAGGAATTTTGCAATCATCCGCAGAGGGATATAGTAAATCCCGAGTGGAGCTGGAGAAAGCCGACACGCGAGGCGGCGTGCGCATTCTCGGCTATGGGCTTCTATTTTGCCCGCGAGCTTGCGAAATTCGTAGACGTTCCGATAGGACTTGTTATGATGGCGGCGGGCGGCGCTTGTATCCGCGAGCTGCTTCCCGAGGAGCTTGCGCACAATGAGGGCTATTATTTCGGCGCGAACGTAAGGGAATCGGGTTACTATAACACTTTAATTCACCCCCTTATTGGTTTGAGCTTCAGAGCGATGCTTTTCTTCCAGGGAGAGAGCGAGGCGCTTGACCGCGCTCTTGCCGAGAAATATACGTATGAATTGGCGCTTCTCGTAGCAGACGAAAGACGAAGCTTCGGATTTGAATTTCCGTTCTATAACGTCCAGCTTTCGAATTACTGCGTTACGGGCTCGGGGCTTTTCAAGTTTACGGATATTCTTCGAATCAAGCAGTACGACGCGCTCTCGGTAATTCCGAATTCCTCGCTCGTCGTTGATATGGACTTGGGCTCGCCCGAGGATTTTCACGACTGGGCGCATTCTCCCCGCAAGCTTGAGCTTGGCGAACGTCTGGCGAAGGTAGTGCTTGCAAAGGAATACGGAATCGAGAAGGAAAGCGAGGCTACCTCGCCGATGCCTACGGTTGCAAACTACTATCCCGCGGCGCATCAGATAATGGTTGAGTTCAAGAACGTAAGCTCGGGACTCACCGTGCTTGGTCATACGCCCGTTGACAGCCTTGACCGCGAGGTCGAGGGATTCACGGTGGGTGATTATGATGATCAGATAAAGGTCAGAGCGACGATCGCGACTCGCTCGTCGGTGCTTATCGACTTGCCCGAGGGTGTCGTTCCCGATCACGTGAATTACGCGTATTTTACATACGTAACTATCGACAACGCCAATCTCCGCGGCGGCAATAATCTGCCGTGCCCTGCATTCAGTATTGTTGTTAATTAAATTTAAAAGAGAGTTTGTGTTTTACAGGCTCTCTTTTTTGCTGAATTTTCATTTATAATTTCACAAAGCTCTTGATTTTAGCTTGTTGCTGTGATACAATAATATTTTGGTGATTAAAAGATTTAACGGAGGTAGTTTTAATGCTTGACGTTATTGTGATAGGCGCGGGCGTTGTAGGCGGAATGATTGCAAGAGAGCTTTCACGCTACGAGTTATCGGTCGCGATAGTTGAAAAGGGCGCAGACGTCGCTCTCGGCGCGACTCGCGCAAACAGCGGTATCGTTCATGCGGGATATGATGCAAAAGAGGGAACTCTTAAGGCGGCTTTGAACGTTCAAGGCTCGAAAATGATGGAGAATATTGCGCGCGAGCTTGGCGTAAAGTATAAACGAAACGGATCGCTCGTCGTTGGCTTTAACGACGGGGACAGGGCGGCTCTTTGCGAGCTTTTGGAGCGTGGAAAGAGAAATGGCGTCGATGGGCTTTCCTTGCTTGAGCGTGACGAGATATTGAAGCTCGAAAGGAATATAGGCAAGGACGTTACGGTCGCCCTGCGCGCTCCCACGGGCGCGATAATCTGCCCCTACGAGCTTTGTATGGCGGCGGTCGGTAACGCTATGGATAACGGCGTAGAGCTCTATCTCGACTTTGACGTGCAGAGTATAGAAAAGCTTCAAAACGGTTATAGAGTATCAAGTGCCGACGCGTCGGTTGAAGCAAAATTCGTAATTAACTGCGCGGGCGTTCACGCGGACGATATTGCGCGTATGGTGGGAGATGACTCCTTTAATATTACCGCGCGCCGAGGTGAGTATATGCTTCTTGATCGCGAGTGCGGAGATCTTGTGTCGCATACGATCTTCCGTTGTCCCTCGGCTATGGGTAAGGGAATACTCGTTTCCCCCACGGTTGACGGAAATCTCCTGCTCGGCCCTACTGCAGAAAATATTGACGACAAGACCGACGTTAAGACAACGGCCGAGGGACTCTCCAAGGTAAGAGCGCAGGCGTCGGAGCAGGTGTCAGGCATCAATATGGGCAAGGTGATCACCTCGTTCTCGGGACTTCGCGCCACGGGCTCTACGGGTGACTTTATCATAAACGAGCGCGGCGGCTTTGTAAACTGCGCGGGAATTGAGTCCCCCGGACTTACGGCTTCTCCCGCGATCGCTATTTACGTTGCACAGCTTTTGAAAGATGCAGGACTTTCTATGACCGAAAAGACGGATTTTTGCGCTACGAGAAAGCCTATGCACTATTTTTCAACTCTTTCGGTTGACGAGAAGAACGAGATAATTAAGGAGCATCCCGAATATGCTCACATTATCTGCCGTTGCGAAATGGTTACGGAGGGCGAAATTCTCGAGGCGATCAGAACCAATCCCAAGCCGCGCGACGTTGACGGTGTAAAAAGACGAACGAGAGCGTCTATGGGAAGATGTCAGGGTGGCTTCTGCTTGCCTTACGTTGTCGAGCTTCTCGCCAAGGAGCAGGGCTGCGATTACGCCGATATAACGAAATTCGGCGGCAAGTCGTATATAAATATCGGACGTACGAAGGAGGGCTAAGACGATGGCAGAAATTATAAAGTGCGACCTCGTTATAGTCGGCGGCGGCCCTGCGGGTATGTCAGCGGCGGTTGCGGCGCGCGAGGCGGGAATTTCGGATATTCTCATTCTTGAGCGCGACAATGCCCTCGGCGGTATTTTGCGTCAGTGCATACACAATGGCTTTGGGCTTCATCGCTTTGGCGAGGAGCTTACGGGCCCCGAGTATGCTTACAGATATGAAAGACAAGTGCGCGAGCTTGAAATACCCTTTATGCTCGACACTATGGTGGTTGATATAGATAAGGACAAGAGAGTCACCGCGATGAATAAGGAAAAGGGAATTTTCTTTGTTGATGCGAAGGCTGTAATTCTTGCTATGGGCTGTCGTGAAAGACCCAAGGGCGCGCTTAATATTGCGGGAGACAGACCTGCGGGGATCTATACCGCGGGAACTGCACAGAAATTCGTTAATATGAAGGGCTATATGCCCGGTCGTGAGGTCGTTATTCTCGGCTCGGGCGATATCGGTCTTATTATGGCGAGAAGGATGACGCTCGAGGGCGCGAACGTCCGCGCGGTGTGCGAGCTTATGCCGTATTCGGGCGGTCTTGCGAGAAATATCGAGCAGTGTCTAAACGATTTCAATATTCCTCTGAAGCTTTCTCATACGGTGGTCAATATTCACGGCAGAGAACGACTCGAGGGCGTAACCGTCGCTCGCGTTGACGAGAATCGCCGACCTATTAAGGAAAGCGAGGAATATATTCCTTGCGATACGCTCCTTCTCTCCTGCGGACTTATTCCCGAAAACGAGCTTACAAAGGCGGCGGGAATTGAGCTTGACGGAGTTACGGGCGGAGCTGTCGTTGACGGCGGCAGACAGACTGAGGCTGAAGGTATTTTCGCTTGCGGAAACGCGCTTCACGTTCACGACCTCGTTGACTATGTTTCCGACGAGTCCGTAATTGCGGGCAGAGCTGCCGCGGATTATATAAACGGTAAGCGCGGGAAGACTGTTGATATTTCGATCTCTGCCGAGGGCGGAGTGAGATATACCGTTCCGCAGAGACTTTGCGAGGTCAAGGACACGGATATATATTTCCGCGTCGCCGACGTATTCAGAAACAAAAAAATTGTTGTTCGTGACGGAGACAGAGTGTTGCTTGAGAAGAAAAAGCTCAAGCTTGCGCCCGGTGAGATGGAAGCCGTAAAGCTTACCGCTCAGATGATAGAATCTGTTGAGAACGGCAAGGTGACCGTTGCGCTTGAGGAGGTAAGGCGATGAGAGAATTGACTTGTATCATTTGCCCCAGAGGCTGTAATCTTAAGGTTGAATTCAATTCGGACGGCTCGGTCAAGAGCGTTTCGGGAAACGGCTGCAAGAGAGGTATTACCTACGCCGAGAATGAATGCGCGCATCCTATGAGAACGGTAACCACGACCGTGCGATGCGCGGACGGAAGAATCGTTCCCGTAAAGACGGCAGACGTCGTGCCAAAGGAAAAGGTATTTGAGGTGATGAGGGAGATAAGCTCTATTCGTCCCGAGGGCAAAATTTGTGTCGGTGACGTTATAATTGAGAACGTTTGCGGTACGGGAGCTTCAGTCGTGGCTTGCGCAAACGCATAAAAGCAAAAACGCTTGAGACAGACGAAAACCGTTTTGACATAAGCGTTTTTTATATATTGAAATTTTATTGCGGGAATACTTGCAAATTTATCGGGAGTGTGATATAATTATAATAGCGTAGTTTGGCTTTGTATTGCTGATGGCTACAAATTGAAATATAGGAGAAACGTATGCGCAAGACTAAAATCGTTTGTACGCTCGGACCTGCGAGCGCCACTAAAGAAATTCTGATAGGACTTTGCCGCGCGGGAATGAACGTGGCGAGACTTAACTTTTCACATAACACACACGAGGATCACAAGAAAAGAATAGATATGGTCAAGGAGGTTCGCGAGGAGCTTGGGCTTCCTATTGCTATCATGCTTGATACGAAGGGTCCCGAGTACAGAATCAAGACCTTTGAGAACGGCAAGATCACGCTTTGCGACGGCGATAGCTTTACTTTTACTACTGATGACGTCGTGGGAAACGATCAGCGCGTTTCGGTAAACTACGCGAAGCTTTCCGAGGAGCTTTCTGTCGGAGACACTATCCTTCTTAACAACGGGCTTTTGTCCTTTAAGGTTGAAAATATTGACGGCAATAATATTGAGTGCAGAGTTATCTGCGGCGGAGATCTTTCTGATAGAAAGAGCATGAGCTTCCCGGGTAAGGTAATGAAGCAGCCCTACCTCTCCGAGCAGGACAAGAAGGATATTAAGTTCGGTGTGGAAAATGATATTGATTACATTGCTTGCTCGTTCGTTTCGTGCGGTCAGGATCTTATTGACGTAAAGAATTATTTGAATGAAATAGGCGCTGAGGGCATTGAGCTTATTGCAAAGATCGAAAATCAGTCGGGCGTTGACAATATCGAGGAGATCTGCAGTGAGTGCGACGGTATTATGGTTGCGCGCGGAGATATGGGCGTTGAGATACCGTTTGAGTATCTTCCCTCTATTCAGAAGAAGCTTATTACAAAGTGCCGTATGCTGGGCAAGCGCGTTATTACCGCTACGGAAATGCTTGAATCCATGATTACGAATCCCCGTCCCACGAGAGCCGAGATCTCGGATATTGCGAACGCGGTTTACGACGGAACCAGTGCAATTATGCTCTCGGGCGAGACCGCCGCGGGCAAATATCCCGTACAGGCTGTGCAGACTATGGCTAAGATCGCTGAAACCACCGAAGCAAATATTAACTATAAGAAGCGTTTTTATGAGGCAGACTTTGAGATCCGTAATATGACCGACGCGGTTTCGCATTCCACTTGCGGAATGGCGATAGATATCAAGGCGTCGGCGATAGTTGCCTGCTCGCTTTCGGGAAAGACCGCGAGAATGGTATCGCGTTTCCGCGCGCCCGTTCCGCTGATCGGTCTCACGACAAACGAGAAGACCTGGAGAAAGCTTGCTCTCTCCTGGGGCGTAATTCCCGCGATGTGCGAGGAATTCACGTCGACCGACGTGCTTTTCTATACCGCAAAGAAGATCGCGAAAGCAGAGCTCGGACTCAAGAAGGGCGAGAGGATCGTCATCACGGGCGGAGATACCACGGGACACTCGGGTAAGTCAAATTTGATTAAGATTGATGAGATCTGAAAAACAATAGGGCGAAATTATGCGTGTTATCCTTAACGGATAACACGCATAATTTGTGATGGGCACGGCTGCTGCCTTGCCGCGTCCCTTTTTTCGCAAAAGTTAAAATATGAGCTTGCGGCCTCTATTGCCCCAAGACCGATTTTTATGTTTTTTTAGTGTCATTTAGTGCTATTCTGTCAACCAAACCGTACGTTTTCGTGCTCTCGTGTACTACTGTTTCCACGTAGTCCACACCCGAAGTGGTCAAACATGTGGTCAGAAAACAAGCCCTGCGTATCCGTTTTTTGAGATACACAGGGCTTGTTTTTTTCGTTTACCGCACCCAAAATAATTGGGAGCAATAAACAAAGAAAAAAGCGGTTAATAAATATCAAAATATTCTCGCAAGAATTTATCGTACTGCCACGACGGTCCGTCATACAGAATTTGGAGCAGAGCAGATTCGAGGTCGCTCTTTTTCATCTTATGAATGAGAGAAGGGAGCTTGTCGGCAATCTCGGATTGCCGCTTTTCTTCCTCGGCTTCGTATATACCGTCACCGACAGGGGTAAGCTTTTATACCTTGTTTCCTTTGAAGTAGTCGTATCCGCGTCAAATGGAGTTTCCGCTGGCACAGTCTATTAGTCCCATAAGCTTTTCCTTTCACCGTCAAATAATCGTATCGGCGCGCTTTTCGCTCTCTCTGAATGCCGGTCGCATATTTTCAATTTCGCCGCGACCAAGACCGCATTTAGCTGCAACCGATTCCCAATTGTTTTTTACAGTCGTCAGTATGTCGCTTGCGTATTTCTTGGCGGTTTCGTTATCGATGCCGTAATACTTCGCGGTTTCAATGGCAAGGTCAACCGAAATGGACGCATCGGTAGTATCTACACAGAGCGCAAGCTCGTTGCCGTATGGTACGGGATTAACGTCGTAGAGGGGGGAGAGCTGCCAGCCTCCGC
>CAZMKU010000041.1:0-13596 GCA_964567085.1 uncultured Clostridium sp. | reverse complement strand
GTAGGTCGGGATTAACCGGCGCGAGAGTTCAAATCTCTCCTTCTCCGCCAAAAAACAAAGGGTAGCAACAGCTACCCTTTATTTTTTCGCTCCGAAGTCGCGATTTGACGAACGCGCCGAAGGCGCGAGAGGGAGAAAAATCGACCGCCGCCGGTGGCGGATAAAGGGAGATTTTTCGAGTTGCAGCAACTTGAGGTTTGCCAAGCGAGCTCCGTAGGGCGAACGACGGCAAACCCTTAGTTGCAATAGTGCAAAGTTGCGCGAAGCGCAACGAGAGAAGCTCTCCTTCTCCGCAAACCTAAAAATCAAAAGAGGTGCATCCGCTGCACCTCTTTTGATTTATTCAATACTAAAATTCATAACCTCTATTGCCATTCTTGCTCCGAGCCTAAATGCATACATAAATATTTCGCGCTCGTTAATGCTCGTAAGCTCCGCATAGCAATCATCGAATTTTTCAAGTATCTCCACTTGCTGCTCCGTCAGCGTCAGCATCAGATTTTTGTGATGCTCGGCAACGTACCCCATAAGCTCCTTTACTTCCTTCGTTACCTCTCGACTGTCTGTGCTTGGACAAACGTTACCGTGCCACAGTTCTTCGATTACACTTCTCATAATATACCTCCCTTTTGCATAACTCGAAATGTATTCTTGCTCCGAAAATAAAAAGGTGCGCCAACCGAAGTCAGCGCACCGAAAAACGCGAACTCCAATTGTCGCCAAACAATCTCTCATAGTATATCGCTACACAAATCAAGCAGGAGCTGCGTTTTTACCAAAACGTATATGCTAAAATTTATGTAACAGAAAAAAGCTATAGCTTCCTATAAAGAAAAAACCTATAACTATGATATTAAGATTGTTTGGCATAATTATTATATCATTAAATCAGACAAAAGTCAATAGCCTTTATAAAAGCTATCGACAAGTCGCGTACAATTTTCATAAACATACAAAAGAGAACGGCTTGCGCCGTTCTCTTTGTCTTTACCCCTTCGGGTACTGGCTATTATAGATCTTTGCGTACAAGCCTCCGCGAGAAAGCAGCTCCTTATGCCTTCCCTGCTCGACTATCGAGCCGTTATCCACGACGAGAATGACGTCGGCATTCTCGATAGTGGAAAGTCTGTGAGCGATAACGAACGCGGTTCTGCCGCGCATAAGCTCATCCATGGTTTTCTGTATAAGCAGCTCGGTTCTCGTATCGACGTTGCTCGTCGCCTCGTCGAGAATGAGAATAGGTCTATCCGAAAGGTAGGCTCTCGCGATAGTCAAAAGCTGCTTCTGACCCGCGCTGATATTTGTACTGTCCTCGTTTATCTGGGTATTATAGCCGTCGGGGAGCGCGTCGATAAAGCTATCAATATGCGCCTTTCTCGCGGCGTCCATGACCTCGTCGTACGTCGCACCCTCCTTGCCGTAGGCGATGTTATCGTAAACGCTGCCCGAGAAAAGCATGGTGTCCTGAAGCACCATACCGAACATTTCTCTTACCTCGGATCTGTTCATTTCACAAATGTCCCTGTTATCGACGAGGACCTTACCCGACCTTGAATCGTAAAAGCGCATTAAGATATTTACGATAGTGGTCTTACCGCCGCCCGTGGGGCCGATAATAGCGACCTTCTGCCCCGGATTCACGTGCAGATTGAGGTTTTCGATAAGCGGCTTATCGGGAGCGTAGGAGAAGCAAACGTCGGAAAACTCGACCTCGCCGCGAACGTCCGCGTTACCCGTGGGCTCGACCTCGACCATTTCCTCGCCGTCAAGATAATCGTACACTCGTCTTGCCGACGCGATAGTGGACTGGATCATCGACATTCCGTTTGCGATGGATTCAAGCGGGCCCGAGAAAAGCTTGGTGTACATAATAAACGCCACGAGCGCGCCTACGTCAACGCGTCCCTGAATAACCAGATGCGCGCCGATAACGCAAATTGCCACGTAGGACAGATTGTTTATAAGCGTTACAATAGGACTTACAAGCCCCGAGATGAAATATCCCTTTTCCGCAAAGCTCGCGTATTTACCCGTAACGTCCTTGTATTTTGCGTTCTGCGAGCCCTCGATCGAGAATATCTTTACCGCGTCGAAGCAAGCCAGATCCTCCTCGCAGATACTGTACATTTTTCCCGCAAGCGCGCGCGACTCGTTGAAGTGCTTTTCGCTTTTTGAGGCGAGCACCGCCGAGAGAATGAGCGACAGAGGCACGAAAACTATTACCGCGAGCGCCATGATAGGATCGTGAGTAAAGATAATTATGGAGATCATAATAAGCTGGATGACGCCGTTAATAATTACGCCGAAAATATCGTGTATCGAGCCGCCCATGATAGAGACGTCGTTGGTCATTCGGGAGATAATTTCACCGTTCGGCGTGCTATCCACCGTCTTTATAGGTATTCTCGATATTTTTTCGCTCATTTTCACTCTTATTTTACAGGTGAAAAAGCTGCTGACCGAGTAATTCATAACCGCCTTTGTCAGAGCGCCCAGCAGCGCGGACAAAAGATATACCGCCGCCAAGGTAATGATGCGGTTGCCGAAAAGCGTATTGTCAAGCTCTGCTCCCTTGCCAACGAGGTCGTATATCTGATTTGTGAGATTACCAAGTATATCGGGCGCGATCATAGCGAGGTATGCCGAGCCGATGCTCAACGCCGTCGCGAGTATGAGCCAATGCAGAATCCCCAAAGAATCCTTCATTATTCGCAAGATGACGCGGAACGAGCTGACACCCGAGGATTTCGATTTCTTATTCTTATTCTTATTCTTATTCTTATTCTTCATCTTCTGCCTCCTCTCTGCGACCGCCGAGCTGTGAGTCGGCAATTTCGCGGTAGATCGGGCAGGAATCGAGAAGCTCCTTATGCGTTCCCACACCGATGATGCTTCCCTTGTCCATTACGTATATACGATCCGCGCTCATAGCGGTGCTGATACGTTGTGTGGCGACGATACGGCTCTTGCCCGCGAGAAGCTTCGCGTAATTTTCCTTTATCTCGCTTTCGGTAAGAAAGTCCAGCGCGCTGAAGCTATCGTCAAAAATGTAAATATCGGCGTCCTTGATAACGGTTCTCGCCATATTGAGTCTCTGTCTCTGACCTCCGCTGACGTTCTGACCTCTGCCAACGAGCAGATAATCCAGCCCCTCGGGGTGAGAATCAACGAAATCCGCCATTTTCGACAAGCGAAGCATTTCATATATCTCCTCGTCGGTGGCGTCGGGCTTACCCATTCTTATGTTGTCGCGGACAGTGCCCTCAAATATCTGCGCCTTCTGCAGGGCGACCGAGAAATGCGAGCGCACGTCCGCGCGTCGCACATGGGAATAATTCGCGCCGCCGATACTGATCTCGCCTGCGGTCGCCTCAAAAAGTCCCGCGAGAAGCTTGATAAGCGTACTCTTTCCGCTTCCCGTACCGCCGATGAGCGCGATATGCTCGCCCTCATTGACCGTCAGGGAAAGATCGTTTATTACGTTTTTGTTCGATTCAGGGTAAGCAAACGAGAGATTTTTTATCTCAATGTCGAAGCCCTGCGGCTTCTCGCCCATTCCCTCGGCGATGGCTTCCTCATCGGCGCTTGAATGTATTTCGTTAAGACGGCGCATAGACACCTTGACCTTCGGCAGCCACGCGAGTGTCCACGAAATGTTGATAAGCGCGCCCGAGATAATTCCTATGTACTGCAAGACCGCGATAACACCGCCCGCGCCGATCCCCGAGCCGCCCTGCGCCCGCATACCGCCGACGTAAACGACGGCAACCGTCGCGAGGTTTAAAAGCAGCATCGCAAAAGGGTCGACCATTCCTCCGCGAGTGTTGGCGCGGATCATATATTTTGCCATTTCCTCCGTGGCGGTCTTGGCTCTTGCATGCTCGCGTCGTTCGTTGTTAAAGGCTCTTACGACGCGCAAGCCCGAGAGCCGCTCTCTGACGATCTTATTTTGCAGATCCACGTATTTATCGGATTTATCCCACATATCGTACAGAGGGCGCATCAGAATGAGCACCAGAATAAGCACGGGCGGAATTGAGAGCATAAAGGTCGCCGCCAGCACGGGATCGGCTAAAAACGCCAATGCCGCCGAGCCGATAAACATTATCGGGACTGTAAAAAGTGTGTAAGGAAGGCTCGTTACCGTGCCCTCCACGTTCCAGATATCGTCGGTGGCTCTCGTAAGCAGCCCCGAGGGCCCTATTTTGGTATAATCCGTGTACGAAAGTCTGTTGATCTTCTCGAAGGTAACGCGGCACAGGTCGGCGGTATAGCGCGCAGATATGCTCGTGTTAAGCTTCGCCGATACGATGTTTGCTACGACCGAGAGGATCGCTAATACGACCATTACGGCGGCGTATTTCCATACGAGCGTAATGTTGCCCGCGGAAATTCCCTTTTCAATTATCTCGCTCATAACGTATGGCATAAGCAGCGAGCACATCATACCGACAGCATCGATCACAGCTACCAAAATAAGCCTTTTTCGATACGGTTTCATAAGTTCAAGTAGTTTCTTCATTTTGTCTTTTTTGTCTTTGTCTTTTTTTCTTGTAAATGTGGCCTTGTGTAAATGGCGCACCGTCCGAGGGGGATAAAAAAGCATAAGGCACCCGTGAGCCGCCACGGGTGCCATAAAAACAAAAAATACCCCCGAGGCGCGCCCAGACGCACCGCGAGAGCAAATCGGCAAAAGCCGAAATTATGCCTTTATCTCCTCGGAGGCGAGCACGTTGATGTTGTTGTTTACAGAACAGTTGTAAAGCATGTTTGTCATTGTATTCTCCTCCTTTCTTGAAATTTTATTACACCGACATTATACACCCAAAGAAATCTTTTGTCAATAGAGATTTGGAAAAATCTTTCAAACAAAAAAGCATCTGCTTTAGCGTGATGTCCTTAACGGACAAATCACGCTAAACGATGTTTGCCCTTACGGGCAAGTGATGACGGCTTCGCCTTGTGATGTTCACTGCGTGAATGATGTTGTGCCTTCGGCACAGTGGGCAAACATCACATCACTGCGAGCATTGGCGAGCAACATCATTATGAGCTTGGCGAATAACATCACTTTTGCAATAGCAAAAACATCACTAACAGAAAAAGAGAGGACATTACGGATCAAACCGTTTTGTTCTCTCTTTTCTGCTTGTATAAGGGGTTGGGCTTAGCCCATATTTGCATTTGACCGGTCAAATGCGATGCTCGCACTTAGCGGTGCCACTTAGCGGTGCTTTTCAAATTCTCCGCTAAGAACATCACCCGTTACACAGATGCATTTTTGTTTAAATCCGTCATTGGCGGATGAAATCCGCATTTAGTGGACGAAATCGCTGCGCGATGAAATCTGCCTTAAGGCAGATAAAATTACCCCTCAACGCCGACTCCGTAATACGCCTCAAGCACGTTGGACGCGGCAAGCGCCGCATACGAGCCGCCGCCCGCGCGTTCAATTACCGAGCAGATTGTTATGTCGGGGGCATTATAGGGCGCGGCGCAAATAAACAAGCCGTTATCGCGAAGTCCGCCGCCGACCTGTGCCGTACCCGTTTTGCCTCCCACCGTTACGGGAATATTTCTCATATAACGCGAAACGCTCACAGACGAGCTTATCATATTCTTCATACCGAGCTTTACAGGGTCAAGAGCATCCTGCGAAAGCTCAATTTGACTCAAGACCTCTCCGCCGTTCGAATAAATTATCTCGTCCGTAAACGGCTCTCTGACCTGATATAACAGATGCGCGCGGTATCTCGTGCCGCCGTTCAGGAGAGTCGCGATATAAGAAGCAAGCTGAACGGGAGTAAACGCGTTGGTCGACTGACCTATCGCCGCTCTTATAGTTTCGCCGTCATTCCAATCCTCAAGAGTATCCTCCCCTGCGAGAAGTCCCGACGCCTCGGCAATTTCGAGTCCCGTTTTCTGCCCGAAGCCAAGCGCGCGGCAATATTCATTCATAGTATCTATTCCCATAAGTCTGCCCATTTCGTAAAAATAGCAGTTACAGGATTCCTCTATCGCCTGCGAGGCGGTGAGATATCTCTGCGTTCCGTCGGAATGAACGTAGCACGTCGGGTTATCAAAATAATCGTAAACTCCGTCACACCCGATCTTCGTGCCCGAATAAACCGCTCCGCTATCTATAGCCGCCGCGGCTATAGCGGGCTTAAAGGTCGAGCCCGGGGCGTAAATGCCGAGCAGGGCTCGGTTATTGAGGGGCGAGCCGTCCGCAACGAGCAGATCGTTATAATCCGCGCTGAACGTAGTCAGATCATACGTCGGGTAAGACGCGACCGCGAGCAGTCCGCCGTCGTTGGCGTCAAAAGCCACGAGCGCGCCCGCCTTCGACTCTGCGCCAAAGGTTGAATTTACGTACTCAATATTGTCGCGAAGTCCGTCCTCGGCGGCGATCTGAACGTTTATGTCGATCGTAAGATACACGTTTTTACCCGCCACGGGCTCTTGCTTTACGTATTTTTCAATAATATTTCCGTCCTCATCCTCCTTGACGACCATAACACCGTCAATTCCGCGAAGATATTCCTCGAACGCCGCTTCGCAGCCGTCAATTCCTACGATGGCATCAATTTTATAGCCAAGCTCGTTGTAATAATCCCAGCTCTCCGCCTGAATACTGCCCGTACGGCCGAGAATGTGAGACGCGTAGCCGGGGAACTTGTATTCCCTTTCATTTGAAATATAGAACGTCGCGCCCACTATATTCATTTCCTTTATATAGGCGATCAGGCTCAGGTCAACGTTTTCCGCCAACACGTACGGCGCGCCCGGGGAGAAGCCCGAAACCTCCATATCGTAAAGCACTCGCAGTATTTTATCGACACAGGAATCGGGATATATCGGACTGCCGTCGTCATCGGTTATATTAAGCTTATATCTTGTGACGAAATAGTCGATTATCTCCTGCTCATCGGGAAATTCACTCGGATTTTCCTTGTAAAAGCTATCAAGATAATTTACGTCAAGCTCGGTCTTTTTCTTGTCGGAATCGCTCTCGAGCTCGTCCTCCGCGATTCTTTTAAGCAATCTGTAATATATATTCGATTCGCCGTCAGTGGCTTCCGCCTTATACGCGTAATCAGGGTACTGACCGTCGAACGGAAACGAGCTTGCCGTTCGCTTATCAGAGTTACCCGTAAGCACCAGAGCGTTCACCGCGTCTAAAATCGCAAGATTCTGGCTGTATCTGTCAGGAGCCATAGCCTCGCTGTCAAACACAAAATCATATTTATATGTATTCGCAACCAAACACACACCGTTTCTGTCAAATATTTCGCCTCTCACCGCCAGAATAGGCTCTTCCCTTACGTACGCCGCGGTCTCCTGCTCCGTGGGATCGGCGTTTATTTTTATATTGACCATACGGACGATATAAATAAGAGAAATGATAACGAATATACAGCAGACGCATATTATTCTGAATGGCGTTTTGCTTTTTATACTCAAAATTTACTCCTTTAAACCTTATCTGTTCTTATAAAGCACTCCGTCGGGGAGAAGCCTCGGATTTTCCATAATTCTGCCAAGTCCTATGCACTCGCAGTCCATAGGATTTCTCGCGATCGTGACCCGAAGCCCCGTTTTCTTGGTGATCAGCTCACCGATACCAACGATATTCGCGCCGCCGCCAACGAGCATAATACCGTAATCCCAGATATCGCTCGCGATCTCGGGTGGCGTGGTTTCAAGCACGTTCATAATGGTTCTGCAGATCGCTTCAAGTCCGACGTGAATAGCGTCGTATATCTCTGCGGAGGTGACCCGTATGGTCTCCGCGCACTTGAGAATTTCGTTTCTGCCGCTGACCATAGCGTCGCCTCGGTCAATTCCCGCTATTGCAGAGCCGAGCTTGAGCTTTATCATCTCGGCGCTTATATCACCGATAAACAGGCCTCGTCTCGTCTTTAAGCTGTTTATGATAGCTCCGTCGAGCTTATCGCCCGCAAGCTTTATCGCCGACGAGCGCACGATTCCGCCCGAGCATATAACTGCCGCCTGCGTCATTCCGCCGCCGATGTCAACGATCATACATCCTCTTGCGCTGTTTATTTTAAGTCCCGCGCCGATTGCCGACGCTATCGGAGATTTTACAACGCCGACCGCCTTAGCTCCCGCCTCGAAAATGGCGTTTTCATGCGCCATTCTCTCAACCTCCGTGCATCTGCCGGGCGTAGTTACGAGCACTACGGGGCGGTTGAAAAGGGAGAGCGCCTCGGTCTTCACAAGATACTCGTGTATCATTCTCGCCGTGACCTCAAAATCAGCTATAACGCCGTTTCGAATAGGTCTGAAGGCTTGAATGTGGGCGGGGGTCTTTCCTATCATTTCCTTGGCTTTTCTACCAATTGCGACGATACTGTCGTCTGTCTTATCGACCGCAACGACCGTCGGCGAGCGCAAAACTATCTGGTTCTTAATTATCATTCTGGTATGCGACGTGCCGAGATCAAGACCGATATGCTTTGGCATGATATTTCTCCCCCTTTCCCTGGAATTTTAACTAAATAAATTTAAAATAGCTTTATACCGAAATTGTCATTTGCCATCTCGTAAAGCAATCTTACGGGCAGTCCGACGACGTTGAAATAGTCGCCCTCGATTCCTTTTATGAACAACGACGCGATGCCTTGAATTCCATACGCGCCCGCCTTGTCGTAGGGCTCGCTCGTGTCAAGATATTTTTCGATCTCCTCGTCGGTCATGCTCGCAAACTCGACCGCGGTCGTCATATGCGCCGCAATTCCGCGCCCCTCGTACGAAAGATAGACCCCGCTTGAAACGAAATGCTTCTTGCCCGAAAGAGAGCGAAGCATCTCTCTCGCGTTTTCACGGTCGCGCGGCTTTCCAAGCACCGCGCCGTCCTGATGAACGAGTGTATCTGACGCTATTACAAGCGTATCGGCAAGGCTCTCGCCGTTACGGCAAAGCAATTCTTCAACCGCCCTGCCCTTGCGCTCGGCTAAAACCTCGACCGTTCTTTCGGGATTTTTCTCGTCGCAGCTCTCGTCTGCCTCCGAGGTTATAATTTCAAATCCAAGTCCGATAGTCTCGAGAAGCTCTCGTCTTCTCGGGGACTTTGATGCAAGTATTATTCTCATTTTAAGTGTCCTTTTAAATTTTGCGCACAAAATCCGCATTATATTTTTATCCATCTTACATTATAGCATAATCTAACCGAATTTTCAAGTGCAACTTATAATAATTTGCAAATTTATCGACAAAAAACGGCGGATCGCTCCGCCGTTTTAGTATGTTATTGCTATGTTATTCCTTTACTCTCTTATTCTCTTTATAAAGCTTATACGCTTCCTCCGCCGCTAGTCTTGCCTTTGCAACGATATCGCGCTTATACTTGGGGAAGCAGTAATAAAGTCTGTGCTGATGCGCAAGACAAATTATATCGCCAAGCTCGTACCAATTAAAGTCTGTATTGAGCGTATACGCCGCCTGCGGCTTTTGAATTATTTGAAGCTTGCCGCCAAGACCCGAAAGCTTTATTCCGTCGGGCGTTTGAGAAATCTCGCCCTCGCCCACGCGATAAAGCGCCTTTGTGTCAACGAGCATATAAATATCCACCTCGTCGGAAAGCTTATACGTTCCGTCCTCAAGCTCGGCTCTTACGCATTCTCTCTGCCATGCGTACCAATCGGGAATATGATTGAACTTCCCGCCCTCGCCCTCGTGAACGAGATAGCCGTACTCATCAAGCACGTATTTATGACCGCATTCCGAGCAAACGAGCTCAGTACCCTTCGTGAACATATTTCCCTCTTTTTCACAGTGCGGGCACTTGTAAAGCACACGGTTCAGACCTTCCGCGCGGAAGGTCTCTCTGATCTCAATTTTGTTGTCCTGCTGCCACTTGAAATAGTCAAGATCGAAGCACTCTCCGACAACGGAATTGAGCTCGTCTACGCTCTTCTCCTTTATATCGTCAGGGGAAAGTATGTATTTCATCTCCGCGGAGATCTTGACCTTGCGGATCTGGAGATTATTATAAAGCGGGTCGCGGGCAAACGCGCCGAAGGTAGTTATCATAACGACGGGAATACCGAGCATTTTAATAAATCCGCCAAGGCTGTCGGGAAGCACGGTGGTCTTTCCGTCGCAGCTATAGCACGCCTCGGGATACATAAGAATAGACGACTTATTTTTCTTTACCGCGTGCATCATGCTTCGCACGAGCGAAACGTCGTTTACGTATTTATGAGTGGGAACGCAGCCTATCTGCTTCATAAGCCAATTCTTACCCATAAACGCGTCATAGGTGCATACGATATTGTATCTTCTCGGGAAAAGCGACGCCGCCGCCATTTTCATATCCGTAAAGCTGGAGTGGTTCATAAGGAAAAGGCAGGGCTCTTTTTTGCCGAGCTTCTCCATTCCCACCTTTTTAAGCTGATAGTGGAATTTCAAAAGTGTGGGCATTGACACGAGATATAGCACCGTTCCCCAGAAAAGATTTAACTTTTTCGGCTTGAACGCCTTATCTCTCGGAATACTCAAAACCTCGTCATACGACTTTTTCACGACTTTAATTTTCATTTTGCACCTCTTTTTATAAATGCATATTCAAACCCAATTATATTGTACCATAATTAACTAAAAATTACAATAGCTCCAAAAAAAGTTAACAAATAAAATACGGTTGACCTCTCGGTCAACCGTATGTCTTTATTTTCCGCTATCCTCGTAGGACTCGTCCATCTGAAGCTTGTCCCTTACGTCCTTTGAAAAATATTCCATGGGATCTACCGCAATGCCGTCAACGGTCATTTCAATGTGAAGGTGAGGCTCCTCTGCGAGCTCGGATATTGCGCTTTCGCCGATATTGCCTATCTGCTGACCTCTTGTAACCTTTGCTCCCTCCTTGATGCCCTCGGGAAGCTCGGCCGTAAGATTCTTATAGATCGTAAATACCTTTTCATCGTGAGCGATAGCCACGCACTTGCCCATAAGCGCATCGTCCCAGATCTTCGAGATCTCGCCGTCTGCCGCCGCATAAACGGGAGCCGCCTCGCTCGTTACGATGTCAATTCCAAGGTGTACTCTGTAGTCGCCCATCGTATCGGACCAAACCTGGATCGTAGGGTCGTGCTCCTTTGACACCGTACCCGTGGCAACGGGAAGGCTCAAAGCAAACTCCTCGTCACCGTCAGAAGAAGCTTCGTTAGAGCCGCCATCATTGTAAGTCGGGGGAACGATCTCACCCTCGGTTTTCTCTTCCTGCCCGTCCTCGGTTACCACGACGTCATTGTTCGCATACTTCTTCTTCGTCACGTTTGTCGCGATGCTGACCGATGCGACGATCAAGAGCGCAACCATAAGGCATACGAGAGAGGTCATAGCACCTCTGTGCTTTGAAAGCTCACGGCATTTTTGACCGAACTTGCTATCCTTGATTTTCTTCCACATATTCAAATCTCCTTTATATTTATGTCTTACCGCAAAAATTTGTAAATTCAACTATATTACGGCTACATCCATATTATCTGCCACTAAATCAAGATATATACAAGCCTCTCAAAAAATAAATTCGGGGCATCCGAAGATGCCCCTATCGTTAATGCTGCTCGATCGTATCGTAGGTCTCGTCAATCGACGGGCGGAAAAGAAGCGAAATGCACCAAAGTCCCGCAAGCGCCACGATAGAATAAATTATTCTCGAGAAGATAGCGTCCTGACCTCCGCCGATCCAAGCCACGAGATCAAACTGGAAAAGACCTATACTGCCCCAGTTGATCGCGCCGATGATCGTAAGCGCAAGAGCGATCCTGTCTATAATTCTCATCATTTGTATATACCTTTCCTTTTCTTGAAAATACAAGGTTTTTAAAAAATAAAACTAATAACAGCCCTACATTTGTCTGTCGGACTGTTATTAGTTTGTTCGCATTATATATTACTATTCAAGACATTTTTTTACTGCATACAGATTTATATCCCACGCGGGAATATAGCGGAATCTGCGCAGGTAAAGCGAATAGGTCGGATTCATTTCATTTATCATAATAGGCAGAGAAAAAATATCCGCGCTTCTGTGATAAAGCGAAACCAAAAGAGACGGCGAATATTTCTTTATAGTGTTAACAGAACCGTATATCGCCTCGCGCTCCGAGCCCTCGACGTCGTATTTTATGTAATCGACGCCCTCGCCGCAGAGAATATTGTCAAGAGAATCTGCCTCGACCTCGACTATCTTCTTTTTTCTTTGATTTATCGCGTCCGAGAACACCGACGTATTCTGCGTCATAGACGCGTTTCGATTGCCCGAGCCGTCAAAATAAAGCGTTTCCCTGCCGCTCCACGCGCCGAGATTCTGAAGCTGCATTTCGACTCCGTCGACTCCGCTCGCCCATTCCGAAAGCTTGCGGAAATTTCTGCGGTCAGGCTCGAGAGCCACGACCTTTTTTAAATTTTCGGCATATTTCATAAGTGCGCGAATGGAATCTCCGTTATATGCGCCAAGGTCTGCGACGGACTCAATGGCCTTCGCGTTGAGAATGTCACAAAAGCTCTCGTCGGGATCGTTTTCCGCTTCGCGCAAGTAAGCTATGTTGCCGTAAAGCTTATATTTTATTATGTTGTCATAAATTCGCTTTGATTCTTCGTCGCAGAAAAGCTCTCTTGCCTTTTTTATGCTGTGGAGATTATTGTTATAAAATTCAATATTGAAAATTTCGTCGCCGTAAACGGGCACGTCGGGCGCGTAGAGCTCGCACTCCTCGGCAACTCTATATATATTTTCAAGCACGTCAGGCAAGCTTGACGCAAAAGACAAAAGCACGATAATATTGTCCGCGCCGTGCTTCTCTTTCGTTTCGGAATAAGACAGAACTCGCTTGCCGTGAAATTCGTGGCCTCTCACAAATCCGTCGGACGCGAAGAAATCAGAAATCTCAATGCCATACCGCTCGCAGACCGATAAGATCTTGTCCGCGCCGTTTCCCATGCCGTATAATACTATTTTTTTATTCGTTGCCTTTAAATATTCCCAAAGGTCAGGATGTTTTTCGTTATCAGAATACATATTTTACCTTTTTATTGACAGAAAGATTTTTAAATGTTATAATTATTGTATCATAAATATTTTAATTTGTAAAGCAAAAGGAGTATTTAAATATGTGCGACAGCTGTCTTTTTTGTAAAATAATCAAGGGGGATATTCCCTCAAATAAGGTTTTCGAGAACGAAAAGGTTTTCGCATTCCGCGATATCAATCCTCAAGCGCCTACACACGTGCTTGTAATTCCCAAGAAGCATATCGAATCCGCCGACTGTGTGAATTCCGACAACAGCCACTACGTTGCCGCGATTTTCGAAGCAATTCCCGAAATCGCAAAGCTTGAAGGCCTTACAAACGGCTACCGTGTTATCACAAATATCGGCGAGGACGGCGCGCAGAGCGTAAAGCACGCGCATTTCCACATCCTCGGCGGAAAAAAGCTGCCTGAAAGTATAGTTTAATAAAAAAGCACTTGTGAATTAGCGTGATACTCTTAACGGAGTATCACGCTAAACGATGTTTGCCCTTGCGGGCAAGTGATGTTGACTTCGTCAGTGATGTTCACTGCGTGA
>CAZMKU010000040.1:0-13665 GCA_964567085.1 uncultured Clostridium sp. | reverse complement strand
ACACCAAATATCTTGAATATATCTGCGTCGATGAAATGGGCAATATCATTCCACCAAACTATGTGACCGATTCGTTTCCGAAGCTCCTTGCGCGTCACGGTATGCGGCATATCAGATTTCACGATCTCCGTCACACCTGCGCGTCAATGCTTCTAAAGAACGGCGTTCCTATGAAGCAAATTCAAGAATGGCTCGGTCACTCCGATTTCAGCACAACAGCAAACATCTATGCACACTTAGATTACAACTCCAAACTCAACTCCGCCGAAGCAATGGTGACGGGAATGAGGGCGGCTCTGACCACGGTTTCGTAAGTCAAAAAGGGCGAAAAAAATGAGCCTGCAAATTGACTTTGCAGGCTCGGTGTGGCGGAGAGAGAGGGATTCGAACCCTCGTGAGATTGCTCTCAAACGCATTTCGAGTGCGCCCCGTTATGACCACTTCGATATCTCTCCGTGTATTTTTAGCCCTCTACTGTTCTTGTTCAACCTCGGAAATTGGAGAGAACAGTAGGAGAGAACTAAGCTATTAAATTGTATTCGTCCCGTGCGAAGCCCCTATAAATCAAGGGGTTTAAGGTGGGAAGTTCCAAAGTGACTACAAAATTTCGAGTCACGCCTCTTCGACCTCTTGAGTACTTCTCCGTATATTATCTTGCGACCTTGTAATTATACCACAAAGAAAATAAAAATGCAATAGGAATTTTAAAAAAATATAAATGAAATTTCAGCGGGAGGGAAAGCTTGTTTTTTTACTTGGTTGCGACTTGGTGTTAATTTCCCTTTTAATTTATAACCCTTTTGGGCGGGTTTTTCCGCGGCGTTGCCTTTGTTAATAAGAAAAAAGTCACAATTTGAGATAAAAATCAACATTTCCAATTAAATGTGATATTATTTTGATATTACGACCAGACAGGAGGAACCCATGCGCATCAGGGATTTAATAGAAGACAATAATTTGAAGCAGGAAGAGGTTGCGAAATACTTGCACGTAAAGCAAAATACATATTCCCAATATGAAAACGAGCAAAGGCAGTTACCTCTGTCCTGTTTGATTGCGTTGTCTAAATTTTATAATACTACAACCGATTATATTTTGGGCTTGACTGACAAAAGAGATCCTTATTCGTGATCGGGACACACAAGGGTGGCGCTCGCGGAGCGCCAAAAAAGTCCGTGGATAATAAACGGACGAAACACTATCAGGTGTATTGCGGAAAAGCCGCTTTACATAGTAAGTCTTAAAAAATACACCTATAAGGAGGTAAGAAATGACTAACACAAAATCTACAAAGCGCGCGTTGTTGTCGAGCGCTGTGGCGCTGTTCCTTTGTTTCGCCATGCTGCTTGGAACGACATTCGCTTGGTTTACCGACTCGGCGGTATCGAGCGGTAACGTTATTAAGGCGGGCACGCTTGACGTTGAGATGCATTGGGCAGAGGGAACCGAGGATCCCGCAAACGTTGAATGGAAGGACGCTTCCGAGGGCGCCATCTTTAATTGCGACAAATGGGAGCCAGGCTACACCGATGCAAAGCATATCAAGATTTCCAACGAAGGAAATCTTGCTCTCAAGTATCAGCTCGCGATTATTCCCACGGGCGAGGTTTCCAAGCTTGCCGAGGTAATTGATGTCTATCTATATCAGACCGAGGGCGTTCTTGAGAATGCAACTCGGATTACCGATCGTACCGCTATTGACGCAACGATGCACGTTGGCACTCTTGCGGACGTAATCAGCAAGGGCATCGTTCAGGGCAATCTTGCGGCTGAAGCGGATTATACCACGACCATCGTTCTCAAGATGCGGGAGGATGCAGGCAACGAGTATCAGAATCTCTCCATCGGTGACGATTTCACCGTCCGACTCCTTGCGACTCAGCACGCGGCCGAATTCGACAGCTTCGACGATCAGTACGATAAGGACGCTTGGGTGAGCGGCATGCAGATTTACACTGCGGCTGATCTTCAGGCGGCAATCAATGCGGGCGAGACCGAGCTCGTTCTGATGGAAGATATCGAGCTGACAGAATCTATCGTTATTCCTGCTCCTGCGGCTACAGGCTTTTCGTTGAGATCTGTTGCCCCTGCTGTTGTTATTGACCTTAATGGCAAGACTATCGAAAATGCAAACGGTTACGTTATTGAAAATCAGGGTAACATTGTTATCACCGGTAACGGAACCCTCATCGGTTTGGGCATCATTCGTTCCACAGCAGGCTCTATTACCATTGAAAACGGTAATTTCTATGCTTCTTCCAAATGGCAGGACGGTGTATATCAGCACACCCTGAAGGCGGAGAACACCGCGGTAGTGATCAACGGCGGTAACTTTGATGCAACCGTAGAAGGTCATACCAACGCAATGCTTAACGCGTCCACCGGCTCGACCATCACCATCAACGGCGGTAACTTCAAGAACGTCGCGGGTGAACTTGGCAACTTCGATCCTTACATTTTCCATTATGAAGCCGACGGTAAGGTAGTCATCAACAACGGCACCTTCTACGGCGGCTGGCGCTTTGCCGGCGAGACCGCAACCACCGATATCTACGGTGGTACCTTCACCGTAGGTTATGATGGACAATCCTTCAATGCAAGCAGCACACACGTGCTGACCGTTTACGGCGGTACCTTCACGGTAGGCACCAAGCTTGCAGACAAGCTCGGTGAGCTTCTTGCCGACGGCTATCAGGCGGTTGAAACCAACGATGGTACGGTCGTCCTCCCCAACATTGAGGGCGTTACGATCAAGGCTACCGATTTTGCGGGCATTTACGTAGACGGGGCAAACGCCAAGTCTTATTACGTATTCGACAAGATTGGTCTGATGAATCTGAATGCTCTGTTTGCAGCAATCGCCCCCAGCGAGGCGAACATCAATACCGTCAACCTGATGGCTGACGTTGACCTTGCAGGCGAAGCTTGGGCTCCTATCAACTCCATGTGGATTGTCTTTAACGGTAACGACCACACCATCAGCAACCTGACCGCGGGTCTTTCTACCGATGGAAGAAGAAGCGGCTTCTGGGCTTATGCGGGCGCGGTTACCATCAATGATCTGACTCTTGAAAACGTTTCTGTAAGCGGTTCTCAAGCAGGCGTTTTCGTAGGCGCCGCAGAGGGAACGAAGATCAACAACTGCTTCCTCCGGGGCAACAATACAGTTACATTTGTTGCGGGCGTTGAGGAGTGGAACGGAATTGCCGCAATCTGCGGTGTTACGACAGCATCCAATATCAACGTTGAGATTGTAGATGGTGCTACCGTTACTCTGAACAGAGGAACGATGACCACCGCCTCGGGTTGCACCTACATTGATGACCTGACCGGTCACCTTAATGCAAACAACGGCAAGGTTACCAACAACGGTACCATCACCGTAAACGGCACCGTATCCTACCTTGCGTCCAGCGCCGCTGACGTCGCCACAGGACTTGAAATCGGCGGAAATGTACTTTTGAGCAAGGATTTGTCCTTTAATGCTTCTGAAACCGAAGCAAACAGCGGCTATGGCGCTACGGGTGTTTCCGTAAAGGGCGGCATTCTGGACGGCAATGGCTACAGCCTTGGCATTAACAACTGGGGAACTTGGGACGCCGCTGTGCATATTAACGGCGGTATCATCAAGAATCTGACTGTAAACAGCGGCATGCGCGGAATCTTTATGGGTAGCGCTACCTCCGACGTTTACATTGATAATGTAATTATTGATGGTACTGTTTACACCTTCAACTCTGACGGCGGCAACAAGGATTACGGTGTGTATATCACTAATTCCACTCTGAACGGTTGGACCAGCTTCTCTGATGTTCACAAGGAGGTTGTATTTACCAACTGTACATTCGGAGAGGGCAGCGGATATGCATTCTGCCGTCCTTACAATGCTTCCGTGTTCGAGAACTGTGTGTTCGAAGAAGGATTTGAGTTTGATACCTCCAAGACTTCTGATATCGTCTTCAAGAACTGCTACTACGGTGATACTTTAATCACCGCTGAAAATGCCGCTTCTTTGGGAGACGGGGAAACCACGTTCTTCTATAACGGCTTGAACGGTATTACCATTCAGTAATCGTTGATTTATGAGATCAACGATAAGGGCATCAATAACGGAACGACTCCGTGGGGCAACAAGAACTCCATGGGAACCGATAAGCTCAACGTCGTCGTTGACGGCGTGGACGTTTATTGATACAAGTCTATAAGCTTCATCCGTGCGAACGGACTCAAAGCGAAAGCCGACCCTTTGGGGTCGGCTTTCGCTTTGAGTAGTCAGACTTTCTTTTGCAATTTTTTCAGTAACGTTACCATCGGGAAGATCAGCAATCCCACGACGAAATTTCCTATCGTGTGAATTATATCAAACCAAAATCCCGATGCGATCCAAGCCAGCGTTTGCTCGAAATTCAAGTCAAACAGAAGTGCTTGCGCAGGCGCGTACAAGACGCCAAAGAAAAGTCCGTGAAGCGCGCAAAGTGTGGGGTATATGATACAGGCGAGCCATTTGGGTGTTTTCTTTGGTATTAACATAGCGAGCGCCCAGAGAACCGTCCAGATATAGAGATACGGCACCCACGCGGTGTTAAAGCCGAGGAAAAGTCCGTCGAGAAAAACGTAGATATAAATCGGGATGAGCGCTTTCGTTCTGTAAACTGCCGTGTACGTTATGGTCAGCATACCGACAAGATGAATATTTGGCAGCCCCTCCATAAGCTTTTTCGAGCAGAACATAATTGCCCCGAGCATCGCGAAGACGGCGATCTCTTTGATGGAAAGCGCTTTTTTTGCCTTGCTTTTACTTTGTGAGGATGAGCTCATAGTGTTCTCCGTTTGAAATGACAGTTGAGTCAATACCCGTCATACAGCTCTCCCCGTTTTGCTTGAGCGCCCACCAATAGCCGTCCGTGTCGTAGTCGGCTAAAATGCCGTTGACCCGCTTTACGTAAAGTCCGTAAGGGCCGTCCTCGCCCTCGATAAGTCCGTGCTCAACAAGCGCGTCGCCGAGGGTCTCCTTATCTGTTTTGATGGTGAACGTAACCGATTTTTCCTCGACGATTACTTCCACTTGAACTGTTTTTTCACCCTCGCCGAAGGCTTTGTCGTTTCTGTACGTCGCGTTTTCCCAAAGGCCCTCCGCATCGATTTTTGCGCAGGAAATAAGCGAGACCGACGCAAGACAAATTGCAACCAAGAGGGTGATTGTGAGAATTTTCTTCATTTTTTGTGCTCCTTTTTCTTTTTTATGGTCTTGAATTAAAAAGAAAAGCGCCCTTGTCGAGAGCGCAGAACATCCGCACAGATACCCTTCTGCGCGAGGAATTCCGCTCTCTCCCTTGCCCAAGAAAAGCTTCACTGCCGCTTTCGGTGTAATGACCGTTTGCGGCGGCAGAACGATAAGCATTCCGACTTAATAGCTCACGGCTAAATTACGGTAATGGCTGTTGCGACGGATTTTCACCGAGATTTCCTTATCCCCGAGCGCGTGCGCGCCCGATTTCACAAGATACGTGATGAACTGCCTGTTTAATTGCCTATACATTATAGCACATACCTCGAAGAATGTCAATAGAAAAGTGCAGAGTGCAGAATGCAGAGTGCAGAGTTGTAGGGCGGGGGCTTGCTCCCGCCGAGTGCAGAATGCAGAGTTAAAAACTAACTAATGAAACCTCCCTCCGAGAGGTAGCGAAGCGGCGTGAGCGTAATGAATGACATCACGGTGTGATGTCAGAACGCGAGCGTGACCGAGCCGAAGCGAGACGGGGGACCGTCGTAGACGGTGGAAGGAGCCCTGCGGGACTTGAAAGAAAATTTCACTTAAAGTACGCGCAGGCTCCCTCAGTCATTTTCTAACGAAAATGCCGGCTCCCTCCCAGAGGGAGCTTTATTCTGTTTGTAATGACGGCCAATGACTGCCCCTACAAAACCAAAAACGCCCTTGCGGGCGTTTTTTATTTCTCCGTCGCGTATTCAAGCGGAATACCGTAGGTTTCCTCGTAAATTTTCTTCCACGCGTTGAAGTTGCATTCAAGCATCTCGGCAGTGTTGGCTCTTACGCTCTTTTGCTCGTCGGGATAGATGGGCGTTGATACGTGAATGGTATATTCCTGAATGGGATAGCCGTCCGCGCCGATCATATCGGTGTCCTGCATCGTGATAAAGCAGGGAAGGACGGGAACGTTGTTTTTTGCCGCGAAGTAGAAGCCGCCCTCCTTGAGGGGCTTGGGCTTGCGGTAATTCCACCACATGCTCTGCTCGGGGTATATAAGAACGAAATTGCCTTGCTTTAAGAGCTCGTCTGTCGCGAGCATAAATTCTCTGGTCGCTCTGATGTTTGACGAGAGGGGCAGCGTGTTACAGTGGCGCATAAGGAAGCCGAAGAAGCCCGGGAAGGACGTGTAATTGCCCTCGCGGATAATTCTGAAGAATTTGCGGTTTTTCTTGTGTCCCGATGCCTCGTAAGCGAGCTGTATCGCAAAGCTGTCGTGTGCATTAAAATGATTGCAGGTAATTATCGCGCCCGAGCTGAGGCTCTTGAAATTCTCGATGCCGCGTATTTCCTTTACGATAAGCTTGTGGTTTCGGATCAGTCTGTATACGTATCCGCGCGCTCTTGCAAAGGCAAATTTGGAATAAAGTCTGGTCGAGAGCTTTTTCTGCGTATAGTCGACCTCGCCGGGCATGATCGTGCGCGAGGGCGGATCGTCCTCGACGTCCTCGTCGAAGCGGCCCTCCTTTTCGTAAAGCGCGATCTTTTCGAGGATCCTTCGTCTGTCCTCGTTGCAGGAAAGAGTCTTTACTCGATTTTTGAAGGTGTCCTCCTTATACGTTTCGGCAACCGCGGTTCGAAGAAGTCTGTCGGCAGAGGCTTGGTCGTTCGCCCTCTGCTCGTCGGTGTAAGCCTCAAGCTCCGCCTTTATATCCTCGTATACCTCTGTCCTCTCGGCATAACGCCAGAAAATATCACCGTGACGGCAATCGTGATAGTGCCATGGCTTTGACACCATAATATAGTGAATGATCTTGAATTCTTCGGCGGGATAGGGGATCTCGCCGAGCATTTCGGTATTCCATCTCTGGTCGAGGAAAAGAACTCTGTCCTTACAGATAACGTTTAAATAATCCTCGTCCTGCGTTACTACGAAATTGTAAATATGGAGAAGCTCCATAAATTTTTCAAGCACCTTGTTCTCGCGGAAAAGTCTGCAGTTTATAAGAATCACGCCCGCATTAAAAAAGCTGTTGCGGTCAATGCCGATATTCTTTTCAACGTAAGTTCCGTATTCGTCGACCTGCACCATAGCCTGCTCGTGGCAAGCCCCCACGAGGTTTTCGCCAAGCTCGGTCATATAAAGCTCGGAAATATCTCCCTGAACCACCGTGTCGCTGTCAATGTAGATGGCTTTATCGAGCTGCGGAAACATTTCCGCGATGAAAAGACGGTAGTAGGTGGTCTTTGAATAATAGTCGCGAATGGGGAGGGTGTCCTTAATTGATTCAAGATAGCCCGAAACGTCGTCGAAGGCGATCCTGAAGCTGTCGTTTTGGAGCTTCAATACCTTTTCCTTCATTTTCTCGGTTGCCGTGGTGCTCAGAATGTGAATATCGTAGTTGAAATCCTTTGATGCATTCTCGATCATTGACGCGAGCGAAACTATGGTATATTTAATAAACGCGTCGTCACACGCGTAAAAAATCGGAACAGTAATTTTGTTGTGCATAAACAATCATCCTTTGATTTTTTAAACCGTTAAATATAGTTTTCGATACTATTTTACCACAAGGGCGCTCTTTTGTCAATAGCGGAATGGCGTTTTTGTGAATATTATTAAACTAAGTTAAGCTTTTTGTAAGTTTTTTGCTTGAATTTGAGAATTGTTCTCAAAATCTGTTGACTTTTTTTCGCGCTCGTGGTATAATCTCTCGTATATTATAAGTGATAATTATAAATTTAATCTAAATTGAGGTTTAAAATGGCAAAGAATTATAACACCGAGGGCAAGAGGCGATTGACTGATTTTCTTCGCGCTAATCCCGAGACGCATTTTACGGTTGAGGACATTTGCACCTCCTTGAACGGCAATCTTTCGAAGCGAAGCTCGGTTTATAGAAACCTGAGCGAGCTTTGCGACGACGGGAGCGTGAGAAAATTCCACGGACAGAGCGGCTTTGTGTATCAGTTTGTGGGGGACAGGGATTGTTCGAGTCATTTTCATTTAAAATGTATGCGTTGCGAGCGATTGGTTCACCTTGAATGTGAGATGGGCGAGGAGCTGACGCTCCACATCATGTCGCATCACGGCTTTACGGTCGATAGCGGAAGAAGCATCCTTTACGGCCTTTGTAACGAGTGCGCGGAGAAATAAAATGAAAAGAGTTGTTTCCATTATTATGATAGCCGCGGTCTTGTGCGGACTTCTCGTGCTTTCGTCGTGCGATACGCAGACCGCGGACTCGGACGGGCCCGTGATCGTCTGCTCGATATTTCCGCAGTACGATTTCGTCCGTCAGATCGTGGGAGAGAGAGCGGAGGTCGTTCTGCTCCAGAGGAACGGCGCGGATATGCATTCGTTTGAGCCTACGGCTAAAAATATTCTTGACGTTGCGGGGGCGGATATGCTCGTAACCGTCGGCGGCGAGTCGGACGGCTGGGTCGAGGGTGTTGTGAGGGGCGCGGACAACGAGAGCCTGAGGCTCGTGGAGATATTTTCGTTTGTTGAGCTTTTGTGCGAGGAGACGCCCGAGAGCATGCGTGATCATAGCCACGGTCACGATCACGATCACGTCGAGGGTACAATTTATGACGAGCACGTCTGGACGAGCCCGAAGAATGCTATAAATATCGTTCGCGGTCTTTGCGAGGAAATATGCGAGCTTTTGCCCGAGTATCGCGAGGAATTTTACGCGAACGCGAATGAATATATAGGGAAGCTCGAGGCGCTTGACGGAGATTTTTTGGCCTTGGAGCTTTGTGGCAAGCCGTTTATCGTGGCGGACAGATTTCCGTTTTTGTATTTTGCGAAGGAGTACGGGCTCGATTACCTCGGCGCGTTCCCGGGCTGCTCGAGCGAGACTCACGCGTCGTTTGAAACTATGACTTACCTTATACACGAGGTCGAGCATATGGGCGCCGACTGTATTTTCGTGACCGAGGGCTCGAGCCTCGGTATCGCCGAGCGCATCAGCGAGGAGACGGGCGCAAAAATATACGAAATAAACTCGGTTCAGAGTATTACCGACGCGCAGCTGCGCTCGGGCGTGGGGTACTTGGAGCTTATGAGGAAAAATTATGAAATTTTATCGGAGGCATATGGGTAATGCCGTTTATTAAAGACAAAAAACTTAAGGCCTCGGGCGAGAAGCGGATCCGTCCCGACGGCAGCTTTGGAAATTATATAAGAAACAACCCCAAAAGGAGGGTGGGCGGCGCGGAGACGTCTCGGGAAAAGCTTATTTCGGTGGATTCGATAACTATGTCGTATGACGGACGCGAGGTTATAGGGAATCTGTCCTTTGACGTTTTCGAGGGCGATTATATCTGTATCGTAGGCGAGAACGGCTCGGGCAAGACCACACTTGTTGACGGGCTTCTGGGACTAAAAAAGGTGGATGCGGGAAGCATTACGTATAGCGACGGCTTTTCTAAAAAACAGCTTGGCTTTTTGCCGCAGAAGACCGAGGTGCAGTCGGATTTTCCCGCGACGGCTATGGAAATAGTTTTGTCGGGCTGTATGAATCGCGCAAGGAGGGGCTTGTTCTTTACGCGGGACAATAAAAAGTATGCCTTTAAGAATATGGAAAAGCTCGGAATCACCTCGATCGCGAATCAGTCCTTCCGCGCTCTTTCGGGCGGTCAGCAGCAGAGAGTGCTTTTGGCTCGGGCATTGTGCGCGGCGGACAGGCTGCTCGTCCTTGACGAGCCCGTTACGGGACTCGACCCGCGAGCGACAAAGGATATGTACGCGCTGATTAACGATATAAACAAGAGCGAGAATACGGCGCTTATTATGATAACTCACGACATTTCGGCGGCGGCGCGGTATGCGAGCAAGATACTTTACCTCGGCAAGAACCGTTATTTCTTCGGCGGCGTTGATGAATTCGTGGAAAAATACGGCGAGAAATTCTCTGTCTGCGGGTGCGGAAAGCCCGCGGACACGCCCTACGGCGACAGTAATGCTTACAGATTCGGGGGTGGAAAGGAATGAGTATTTCACAGATGCTTTTGAAGATAGGGGAGTATTTTTCCTTTTCCTTCGTGCGATACGCGTTTATTGTATCAATTCTTATTTCGCTTTGCGCGGCGCTCCTCGGAGTCTCATTGGTGCTTAAAAGATATTCGATGATAGGCGACGGACTTTCTCATATCGCGTTTGGCGCGGGGGCGGTGTCGGCGGTTCTGAACGTGACGGGAATGGCTGTCACCCTGCCCGCGACCGTGGTGACCGCGGTGCTTCTGCTTAAAAGCAAGGCAAAAAAGAAAATTATGGGAGATTCGGCTATCGCTATGCTATCTGCGGGCTCGCTTGCGCTCGGCTACCTTCTGTTGAACGTGACGGGAACTACCTCATCCAACCTTTCGGGTGACGTTTGTACCTCGCTTTTTGGCTCGACGAGTATCCTGACCTTGTCCGCGAGTGACGTGACGGTGTGTCTTGCGCTTGCCGTGTGTGTGATATTTGTATTCGCATTCTTTTATAATAAGCTCTTTTCGGTTACGTTCGACGAGAGATTTGCCGCGGCTATCGGTACGCGCGTGAATTTGTATAACCTTGCGGTCGCTATTATTTCGGCCGTGGTTATAGTTATTGGAATGAAGCTCGTCGGCGCGCTTCTCATTTCGGCGCTCATTATCTTTCCCGCACTTTCGGCTATGAGAATTTGTAAGAGCTACAGAGGCGTTATTTTTGCATCGGCAATTATAGCCGTTATCTCGTCAAGCATCGGACTTCTTCTGGCTCTCGTGCTTGAAACACCCGTCGGAGCGGGAATCGTGTGCGTGAATATCGCCGCGTTTGGCGTCTGCGCGCTTGTGGGCGCAATAAAAAGAAGGATTAAAAGGTAAAATATAACGAGGGGCTCCCAAGAGCCCCCGAAAGCAAGGAAAAAATAATGGATTTTGAAGGAATAAAGCTTGAGAAAATTCAATATAATGATATTGAAGGCATTGAGGAAATATACGTCGAGGCGTTTCCAAAAAGCGAAAGGAAGCCGTTTTCCGTGATTCTTTCGCATAACGCTTCGGGGCGGGGAAGCCTGCTTAAAATTACCGTTGACGGCAAGGTGCGCGGATTTTTCTTTACGTTTTTCTATCGGGATCTCGCTATGGTGGATTATTTTGCCATTCATAAGGATTTCAGAAACGCGGGCATCGGCAAGGCAGCGCTTGATCTGCTTCGCCGAGAGTATTGCGATAAACGTATTTTTCTTGAGATCGAGGCCCCCGAGAGCGGAGAGGTGGCGGCGCGCAGACTCGGCTTTTATGAGCGTTGCGGCTTTTATCGGATAGGAACGTACGTGAATTTATTTTCGGTTGATATGGAGCTCTTGGCGCTTGGGAGCTTTGACGTGGATTTTGATACGTATTTTGCGCTTTACGTATCAATGCTTGGTAAGGAGCGGGCAGGTATGCACGTAAAAGAGAGAAAGCTTCAAAAATAAATTAAAAACTTTTTCCCAAAAAGGTATTGACAAAATGGTGCTTGAATGATATAATGTATTGTGCAACCGAGAAGGGAAGCTTCCGCGCGGAGCCCGAGATGCCGGAATGGCGGAATTGGCAGACGCCCGGGACTTAAAATCCCGTGCTACGAGAGTAGCGTACCGGTTCGAGACCGGTTTCCGGCACCAATTTAATATCGCGGGGTAGAGCAGCTTGGTAGCTCGTCGGGCTCATAACCCGGAGGTCATGAGGTTCAAATCCCATCCCCGCAACCAAAAAGAAAACCACCCATCGGGTGGTTTTCTTTTTGGTTATACGAGGAGTGGACTTGCCTCTACTGACCGCAGGGTTATGAGCCCGAAGGGCGAATAACTCGGAGGTAGAGAGCCAAGCGCGAAGCGTTTGGCGAACGGCCGAGCGGTAGTGAATGACAGTCCTGTGGACTGTCAGAGCCGCGAGGTGCCTGAAGCCAAATTCTCCGCAGAGAATTTGGCAAGACATGAGGTTCAAATCCCATCCCCGCAACCATGTTGTGTTGACAAAATAGATGCCAACACGAAAAAGCCCAGAAGCCACAAGGCTTCTGGGCTTTTTTCTACCCATTTTCAAGTAGTGATTTTTGTAGATGCCAAACACCAAAAACGCCGTGTGGATGGGATCTGAACTTAAATAATCGACTTTTCGAGGGGAGTTTTGCGATTTTTTGATCGCCGAGCCTCCCCTTTTTTCATAAATCTGAAAAAATCTTTGTAAACAATGTGTGTCTGAAACAATGACAATAATAAATATTTGTACCAATTCAAATTATTTTCGCAAAACCCCTTGTGTTTTTCGGAAAAATATGATATAATTGGAAAAACTAAATTGCAATCTACTTTGAAAGCAATCCGAAACGGGAGGTAAATGATGGCATTACCGCTGAAACGACCAAGACAAGAGATTGTTAGGTCAAAGGTTTTGCACGTGGCGGCAAAGCTCTTTTTGGAGAAAGGGTACACGAATAGCTCGCTCAAAGAAATAGCAACGGAGGCGGGAGTAGCTTATGGTTCGATGACCTTTGCGTTTGGAACAAAGGAAGGAATCCTCTCGGAGCTTGTTGGCTTCGTGCTTGACGGACAGTTTGAGTTCACCGAAAAGATGCTAAAGGGCAAAACAGATGACAAGATACTTTTCTATGCTGCCGAAACCACCTTACAGCTATATATGGCGGAATCAAGCGAGCATATCAGAGAGCTATACTCCCTCGCTTATTCGCAACAGGCGTCCTCGGACATAATCTATAACAAGATAACCTTAAAGCTATCGGAGATATTCAAAGAACAATATCCCGATTTCACGCAAGGCGAGTTTTACGAAAAAGAGCTTGCTTCGGCGGGTATCATGCGAAACTATATGACAAGACCTTGTGGCATATACTTTACGATGGACAGAAAAGTAACTGCATTTCTTGAAAACACGTTTCTTTTATACGAGATACCGAGAGAAAAAATTGACGAAGCAATCAAATTCGTTTCGCAGTTTGATTTCAAATCACATGCAAAGCAAGTAATCGACAATATGCTTTCATATCTTGAAAGCAGGACATAAAGGGATATCCCTCTTTTGGTAGCTACTACGTACCTACCTAAACAACTCTATTAACTAAAAAAAATAAAAATAAATTGGAGGCAAAACTCTATGAAAAAATTAACGAAAATACTACTTATCGGCTGTATATCTTTATTGCTTGCCTTTGGATTTGTAGGCTGTAAGAAGGATTGCGAACACGTTTACGACAACGCTTGCGACGTTACCTGTAACGAGTGCAACGAAGAAAGAACGATAACGCACACTTGGAACGCCGCCGATTGCGACACTCCTAAAACCTGCTCGGTTTGTGGAGCAACAGACGGAAACGCACTTGGTCATTCGCCGAACGCCGACGACGGTAACTGCACGACTGCAATCACTTGCAGCGATTGCGGAACGGTAACAACCGAAGCGAAAGAAGCTCATTCGCCTAACGC
>CAZMKU010000039.1:0-14031 GCA_964567085.1 uncultured Clostridium sp. | reverse complement strand
CGCCTGAACGTTTGCGGGGATCTTACGGCAACGGTCGAATTCGTCCCATGAAATTATAAGCTTTGCCTTTTTGCCGCGCTTTTCGAGCGCCTTAACCACGAAAAGAGGTGTTGCTATATCTCTGAAGTTACCAATGTGTACGGAGCCCGAGGGGGAAACGCCCGCGGCGCAAACGTACTCTTCCTTGTCGGGATTTCTTTTTATAAGTTGTTCGGCTATTTCTTCTGACCAGTGCATTTTGTGTCCTTTCTGTCCTGTTCCGATTTTTCGGAGCGATATATTGAAATTAATTTTTAAACATAGTTATAGATTTAAACATAATCTTACATCTTAATATTTTAACATAAATTTATGTCGTTGTCAATACCCTTCCCCGCAACGACAAAAGAAAACCCCCATACTTATGGGGGTTATGGGGGTTAAACTTTTAGTAATTATTCTACAATTAAATCTTTTATCTTTTCTTCAAGCTCTGCCGCGTTTTCACCGTCGTATGTGAGCTTGATAGGCTGGCGGAGGTCAAGGCTGAAAATACCGAGAATGGATTTGCCGTCTACTTTGTATTTTCCGGACTCGAGGTCAACGTCACCGTCAAAGCCAACGAGAATATTAACGAGCTTATAAACGTCGTTAATTTCGCGAAGAAGAATTTTTGTTGTCATTTCTATTTCCTCCGAAATTTGAATTTCCCTTGTAATATAACAAGTTTTCAACCACATTATATACCAATATTCTTATTTTGTCAATACCTTAAAACAAAATAAATCGCAGTATGCTTCGGATTGAGTAGACCTTTACATACTGCGATTTATATTTTTCGCTTTGGGTGGGTTATTCCTGTGGGCGAATTACTTGTTCATATTGTTGATAGCCTTTGTGAACTGGCTCTTCTTGCGAGCGGCTGCGTTCTTGTGAATGATACCCTTGGATGCAGCAACGTCGATCTTCTTTGTTGCAGCCTTGTATGCTTCCTGTGCAGCAGCAACGTCGCCGGATTCAACAGTAGCGTAGAACTTCTTTACAATTGTCTTCATGGATGTCTTGAACATCTTGTTCTGAAGTGTCTTTGTGGCAATAACCTTAACGCGCTTCTTAGCAGACTTAATATTCGGCATTTTCTATTCCTCCATATATTTTTAGAAATGATGGGCGAATAGTCCTCCGTCTGAGAGGGTACATTGGACCAACCGTCGCATACACCCATATATGATATCATACTTTTTCAGAAAAATCAAGGGGTTTTTATAAAAAAGTTAAAAAGTTTTTAGCTTTGGCCTCAGTCAACGATAGGAGACACGAAATACGCGGATTTGATAACCACGTTCTGCGTGGGCCAGTTCGTTGCGCTCATCTGGTAGTTTACGCCCGTCTGAACGCTCGCGATCTTATCAACGACGTCAAGCCCCGCGATAACGTATCCGAATGCGGCATAGTCGCCGTCGAGGTGAGAAGAATCCTTGTGAATAATGAAGAACTGCGAGGAAGCCGAGTCGGGAACGTTGGTTCTCGCCATAGAGATCACACCGCGGAGGTGGAGAAGGTCGTTCTCTATTCCGTTTGATGCGAATTCACCCGTGATAGATTCGGAGGTTACCTTCTTTAAATTGCGGGTATATCCGCCGCCCTGGATCATAAAGTCCTCAATTACTCTGTGGAAAATAAGCCCGTCGTAAAAGCCGTCTGCAACAAGGCTCTGAAAGTTTTTAACCGAGATGGGAGCTACGTCGGGACGGAGAGCTACGACGATCTTGCCGTAGCTTGAGATTTCAAGCATAACGTAATTTGTTTTGGCGTTGCTCTTCTTGAAGCAATCGGCGTCAAGCGCGTCTATATATTTGCTTATTTCAGATACGTCTGCGGCCTCGGCATTTTTGATGGTTTCGGCTATTTCCGCCTTTCTTTCCTCGCTTACGCAGGAAACGAAGCAAGCGCTTAAACAAACAAGCGCGAGTATTATGCAAAATGTTTTAATAAATCTTTTCATATTATTCTCCCGTTATTGTCATAAACTGTATTTTTTCGATTATTATAGGCTCTGTCGGATTATTGTTCGCTCCCACCTCGGAATTCTGTATCGCATCGACCACGTCCATGCCCGCGGCTATATAACCGAATGCGGCATATCTTCCGTCAAGCTGGGGCGAGTCTGCGCACGTTATAAAGAAGCTGCCCATAGCCGAGTCGGGAATGTTCTTTCGCGACATTGAAACTATACCGCGCTTGTGGCTCAAATTATTTGTAAAGTTGTTATCGGAAAATTCACCGAATATCATCTCGGAGTCGTGGATAACGCCGTCGGCATCCTGTTCTCCTCCCTCGATCATAAAGTCCTTTATAACTCTGTGAAATACAAGGCCATTGTAAAAGCCCTCGAGCGCAAGCTTTTTGAAGTTGTTTACCGTTGTGGGGGCGACGTCGGGGAGAAGACAGATATAAAAGCTGCCGTAGTCCTTAATATCGACGCGCGCCAGATTTGAAATTTCGTTATAATTAAAATTCTCGTCAATTACTACGTTGCCGTAGTTTATTTCCGCGTATCCGTCCGTGTTCAGCGAATCTATAAGGGAGTATATGCTCTCAAGGTCTTGGCTCGTGAGCGCGTCGGTGTTCTCGGGTAAGGTGATCTCGTCTCCCTCGCAGCCTATAAATAGAATTCCTATGCTGAGCGCCAGCGTAAGAATAATAAATTTCTTTAATTTGCGCAATTTTATTCCCTGCTTTCTTTAAAATGCTCTATATATTATTTTACCAAAACACGGCCTTAATGTCAATATATTTTTCTTTTGTTGATATAAATTAGTTTTTGCGATACATAATATGAATAAAAGGCGGTGATGTATTTGCTCGACAAGGAAAAACTTTCGCACACGGTCGTGAGCGTTCTCGGTATAATTATTTTGGGAGTTCTATTTTTTAAATATGCGTTCAGGGGGTTTCTCCCCATAATTCTGGGGTGGCTTATTTCCCTTGTTATTTATCCTCTGGGCGAGAGGCTGTCAAGGAAAACGAAAATGTCAAAGCGCGCGTTATCGGGAATTCTGGTGGTCGTATTTTTTGTTTTGATAATTCTTTTGACGGCGCTTGGAATTCGCAGACTGTTTTTTGAGCTTCAGCTATTTGCCGGCAGACTTCAAAGCAATCCCGAAATAATTGAGAATGCGCTTGAAAATATAAAAAACGGGTTTTCTCGCTTCAGGCTTTTTGCGGGGCTTGAAAAGATCGTTTCCTCACTCGGCGAGTATGCCTATATAGCCGACGAGATTATAAATAATATTCTGAATTCTCTGATGACCGCGATGGGCGATTTTTTGTCCGCCGCCGCGACCAATATCGTGCTCGGCATTCCGACGGCGCTTCTCTTTCTTATAACCTTGATTTTGAGCGCATTTTATTTTTGCGTTGACCGAGACAAGATATATGCTTTTTTAGGCTCACTCATCCCCGAGGGAGTGAAAAATAAAATTGTTTCCTTTACACAGGGCGGCGCGCGAGCCGCGGCGGGATATATTAAATCCAGCCTTATCCTTATGATGATAACCTTCCTTGAGATGCTTGTGTTCCTTACGCTTTTGCAGGTTGAATACAGTCTGATCCTTTCTATCATCATTGCGGTGGTGGACGTTCTGCCCCTGCTTGGCGTTGGCGCGGTGCTCGTGCCGTGGAGTATTTATTGCTTCATTATTGCCGACGTCCGTATGGGCGTCTGGCTGCTCGTTATCTTTCTTGCCGCGACTGTTTTGAGGAATATTTTAGAGCCAAGGATACTTGGCAAGAAAATAGGCGTTCACCCCTTTCTCATTCTCTCCTCGGCGTATCTCGGCTTTATTTTGCTCGGCGGAGTCGGTTTGCTCGCAGGTCCGATTATCGCGGCGACTCTTGGCACGGCAAAGCTGAAGGAAAAATAAAAAGGGCGCTTACAACGGTTAAGTTGTAAGCGCCTTAAAGCTTTTTGCAGCTTAATATCCTATCGCTACTCTGTAAGCCTCAGAGCCGCCGTTAGTGTAGAAGAAAACAAGGAATACGCCCGATACGAGCACAAATCCCAAGCCTACGAAAAGAATGAACCAGAAGCCCGACATTCTCTTCTGCGCCTTTCTCTGCTTGTAATCATAGTATTTCTCTTGCTTCAATGCTCCTCTGAACGTGATCATCTGACCGAATCTTGACAGAGCGTACGTGATTCCGTCAAAGAATCCGTCGGTGCTTATCCAGAAAAGCACGGGGAGCAGGATCATTATGATACCGGGGCCGCCAAAGGCATCTGCGAGCAGCTTATATTTGATAATTGCAACGTCCGTGGTGAAAAATCCGTTGATCAGAAGAACGAGTAACGTAAAGACTCCACCCGCGGCGATTGCGGAAAGATATTTAATTACAGCTTTTTTCACTTTGAAAATTCCTCGCGATATTTCGCTTCTTCTTCGTCGTTGCAGTAAACGAAGTGACCGGGAAGAACCTCACGCATAGTGGGCTTGTTCACCGAGTAGTCGTGCTCTGCAAGCGAATTGTAGGTGATTCTTACGCGCTGCTTCTCGTAATGAGGGTCGGGAAGCGGAATTGCGGAAAGGAGCGAGCGGGTGTAAGGATGCATAGGATGCGCGAAGAGCTCATCCGCGTCAGCCAACTCAACCATCTTACCGAAATACATAACGCCGATTCTGTCGGAGAAGTATTTAACGACTGAAAGGTCGTGCGCGATAAAGAGAATCGTAAGACCAAGCTTTTCGCGAAGCTCGTTGAGGAGGTTGATCACCTGCGCCTGAATAGATACGTCAAGCGCGGAGAGGGGCTCGTCGGCAATAAGCATATCGGGCTGCATAATGATTGCTCTCGCAATACCGATTCTCTGCTTCTGACCGCCCGAGAACTCGTGGGGGTAACGTCCTGCGTGCTCACGAACCAAGCCAACAAGCTCGAGGATCTCGTAAACCTTCTCCTCGATATACGCCTTGTCGGTAATGCCGTTGATGATAAGACCTTCAGCGATGATTTCCTTAACCGTCATACGGGGGTTGAGGGAAGCAACGGGGTCCTGATAGATCATCTGGATCTTTGTTACGAGCTTGGACTTCTTCGCGATCTTCTTGTTGATCTTATATTTCTTCTTGATAAGAGCCTTTTCCGCCTCATCCTCGGCGTTTGCGATATCCTGGGCGTACTGCTCGTTGAGCTCGGATACGAGCTTTGCGGCATAGTCCTTGTCGCAGCGGGTCTGGTCGTGCTTTGCAAGCGCGATCTGCTCGCGGTTTTCCTGAATTTCGGCTAAGATCTGCGCCTTTCTTTCGGAATCCTCGCAGGTTTTAAGCTCTGCTCTGAGAGCCTTGATCTTGTCTCTGTAGGAACGAGTTCCTGCGCAAATTCTCTGACCCTTGAAATAAACGCTTCCGCTTGTCGAATCGTAGATCTTGATAATGGAACGACCCGTTGTGGTCTTACCGCAGCCTGATTCACCAACGAGACCGAAAACCTCGCCACGCTTGATGTCAAAGCTTACGTCGTCAACCGCCTTGAAGTCGCGTCTGCCAACCTTGAAGTACTGGCAAAGATGCTCAACGCGAAGCAAAATATCAGAATTATTATTCTCCATCCTGAGCACCTCCTAATTTCTTCATTCTTGCAATACGGTCGCGAATGACCTTGGGAGTTTCAACCTTGGGAGCATCGGGATGCAAGAGCCAGGTAGCAGCCATATGTGTGGGAGAGATCTCAAACATAGGAGGCTGAAGCTCGTAGTCGATCTTGAGCGCGTATTTATTTCTGTCAGCAAATGCATCGCCCACGGGAGGATAGATCATATTCGGAGGAGTTCCGGGGATCGCCTCGAGCTTTTCGTTGGTGTCAAGGTCGGGCATGGACGAGAGAAGCGCCCACGTGTAAGGATGACGGGGATCGTAGAAAATATCGTCAACGTGACCGTATTCAACGATCTTACCCGCATACATAACCGCGATCTTGTCTGCCATATTAGCAACGACGCCCAGGTCGTGAGTGATGAATATTACGGAGAGATTTCTTTCCGCCTTGAGCTTGTTGATAAGCTCGAGGATCTGGGACTGGATAGTAACGTCAAGAGCCGTTGTGGGCTCGTCACAAATGAGGATGTCGGGGTTCGCGGAAAGAGCGATAGCGATAACTATTCTCTGTCTCATACCGCCCGAGAATTCAAAGGGATACTGGTTATAACGCATACGGGACTCGGGAATACCTACCTCGTCCATAAGCTTGATAGCCTTTTCCTTTGCGATCTTCTTTGTGAGCTTGTAAACTACAAGAGAAGCCTTTTCCTTGAAGAATTCAACGAGGTTTACTGCGAGCGCGTCGAAATCTGTTTCGGCAGCCGCGGCGATATCCTGCGTATACTTATCCTCAAGTCTCTGGATTATGCTTGTAATATCGGAGATAAGCTCTTCCTTTTCAATGATGGATGCGGGAACGACCTTCCAGTCGATCTTCTTTCCTCTTGCGATAAGAGCATCTCTCTTCTTGGACTGCTTCGCAAAGCGAGCAGCTTCCTTTTCATTCTTGGCGATCTGTCTGAAATAAGCCTCAACAGCAGACTTGATAGCCAAGGAGAACGTGTAAGCCACGCTGTCCTTTGTGGGAAGAAGTCTGTCGATGGAAGCTTCAACCGCAGCCGAAGCCTTTTTAGCCATTTCAATTGCCTGCTTTTTGTTGAATTCGCCTGCCGCGAAGGATTCCTTTATGGGAGCAAGCTCCTCAAGAGCAGCCTTCTTTGCTTCGAGAGAGATAGCAAAGGAGTTCTTGATGGCGTCCCTTTCGTACTCAACGAATTCTGTCATAAAGTCATTTACAAGGAAGTCGTTCGTGGTCTCGTTCATTTCCTCGATGGAGCAAGTGAACGTTGCGCCGGGATTCTTGCACATATAGTAGCCAAGACTGAAGAAGTCGGGCTGAGTGAACTCGCAAACCTTCGAAAGAAGCTCGAGAGTGTGTGTAAGAACCTCAACGAGAGGCTGAGTATCGCCCGCCTTGATGGACGCCTTGAGCTCTGCGCTCTTTGCGCGAAGCTGAATTTCCGTGATCTCGTTGTCGAAATCTCTTGTCAGGAATTCATTTCGAACGTCCGCAAGGTCCTTCATCGTGTTCTTAAGCTTGTCGTTATAGTTGAGCTTCTGATTCTTTTCGATGAGGAAGAGCGTGTCCTTGATATCCGCAATAGCCTCCTCTGCCTTGTTTCTCGCGTAGGAGTAAGCGGTTCTGTACTTGATCGCCATAATGTTGAGCTGGTCAAAGTCGCGGATCATCTTCGCGATCTTCTCCTGCTCTGCTGTACCGCGAGCGGCGATCATATTCTTTTTAAGGATAGCAAGCAAGGAGTTGAATTCGTTTCTCGCGTCCTTTCTCGTAGCCTTGTTCTTGAGAAGCATAGCTTCCGTGATCTGCTTACCGATCTTAACTATAGGGTTAAGAGAGGAGAGCGGATCCTGGAAGATCATAGCGATCTTGTCGCCGCGGATCTTGTGCATATCCTCCTCGCTTATCTTGAGCAGATCCTTACCGTCGTAGAGGATCTCGCCGCCCTCAACGATGGAGTTTCCGGCAAGAATGCCGAGAATGGCCTTTGACGTAACGGATTTACCCGAGCCCGACTCACCAACGATAGCGAGAGTTTCGCCGCGCTTTACGTCAAAGGAAATATTTCTAACAGCCTTCAGCGTACCGGACTGGGTACGGAAGGAAATCTTTAAATTTTTAACCTCAAGAATCTTTTCCATACCTTAATCCTCCACGCCTCTGAGCGACGGGTTGAACGCGTCGCGGAGACCATTACCAAACAAGTTGAAGCAAATCATAAGAAGCGAAATAACGATCGCAGGGAATATCATCAGGTGAGGATAGGTCTGCCAGATATTACTTGCTTCGGAAAGAAGCGTACCGAGAGAGGTCATCTTTGCGCCGCCAAGGTTTACGATACCAAGGAAGGAGAGCATACTCTCGTTGAAGATAACGCCCGGGATAACGAGCACCGAGGACGTAACGATAGTACCGAGAGTGTTCGGGAAGATGTGCTTCCAGATGATTCTGCGGTCCTTCGCGCCGAGGGTTCTCGCCGCCATTACGTATTCCTGGTTTTTAAATCTGTAGAATTGCGTACGTACCAAGCCTGCCGTACCGAGCCAGCCCGTCAGAACGAACGCGAATATAAGGCTTGGGATCACGCCAACCTTTGTCGCCAGATGCATCTGGAACAGAGTCGAAACGACCGTAAACGGAACGCCGCCGAGAATATCCGCTATTCTCTGCATTACGAGGTCGGTCGTGCCGCCGTAGTAACCCGAAACAGCGCCGTAGATCGCGCCGATTACGAAGTTGATAACGGATACGATAACGGAGAGCAGGAGAGAGAGTCTTACGCCGACCGCGAGACGGTAAGCTAAGTCGTAGCCCTGCGAGTCAGTACCGAAAATGAACGTAGGCTCGTTGCCGTTGAGATACTGATAGTAGTTGTAGTAGAGCACGCGGACTCTCCACGTGTGAGTTTCGTTCGTACCGCCGCCCGATGCCACTCTGTAAACGAGCTCACCGTTCTCGTCGGTCATATAGTTGGGAACGAGCTCGAAATCCCAAGATGAGGGATCCAACGCGTCGACGTTGATAACCTTGCCCTTTTCGTCAACGGGATTTCCCTTGAGCGATTTGTACCAGTAGTTAGCGTCGTTAGCGTCGACGTTGTATTGGTTGTCTGCGATAAGAGGATAAAGAAGCTGAATTCCCGTTTCCTCCTGCCAAGCAAGCATCTTGTTGTATTCAGCCTGCTCTACGTCCTTGTAGATAAAGCCCTTTTCAAGATAGGTGTTTACTCTGATCTTGTAGGTCGCGTTAAATCTCGTGCCGCCCACAACGAGCTCGTCGAAGGTTGACAGCACGGGCTGATATTTGTTTTCCGCCGTAACGGCCTCTTTAAAGGAAATAGGCTCGGAGGATATCTCGTTTGCGCCGATACCCGTCGCATAGTAAGAGATGAGCATCTTGTAGCCGGGCTCTCTTGACGATGAACCGTCAGCTATTCCGTACTCTGCGAGCGCGGGCACGTAGGGGCCCATCTTTGCAAAGTAGGGGTCGAGCTTCGTGCCTGTTCCTGTCTGATTGAAGAAGGGCACAATGATGGCAAAAAGAACAATAAATATAATGATAATTGCCGCAACGATGGATGCCTTATTCTTGCGGAATCTGATAAAAGCGTCCTTGAAGTAGCCGATGGGCTTGTCCGAGAACTTCACGTCGTGCATTCTTTCGTCGGTATTGACGAATTCGAATTTTTCCTTGGGGATATTGTTGATATCAATCGTTTTGCTCATATTACTTTTCCCCCATTCTGATTCTCGGATCTATAAATCCGTAGCTTATATCAACCACGATACCCGCGAGCAAGCCTACTGCCGTGTAGAATATCGTATCGATCATAAAGAGGTCGTAATCGCGCTTCATGATAGCATCAATGTAGAGGTTACCTACACCGGGGATCGAGAAGATCTGTTCAATGATCATAGAACCGCCGAGAATTCCAACGAAGCTGGAAATGATCGAGGGCAGAATCGGAACCATCGCGTTCTTGAGCGCGTGACGGATCGTCGCCTGCGAGCGAGTCAAGCCCTTTGTTCTTGCTAAAAGCATATATTCCGACGTAAGTGTTTCCGTAAGCTCGGCGCGAGTGAAACGGCAGAGGCCCGCGATAGTACCGAAGGAGAGAGCCAATACGGGAAGCACCATACTGTAAAGCATCTTTCCTGTGAACCAACCGCCGCCCGCGTCATACAGCGAGTAAATGGTCTGCGGGAACCAGCCGAGCTTAAAGTAGAATATATATTGCACAAGGAACGCGTAAACGTAGGACGGAACCGATACGAATACGATTACGAGTGTACTGATAACGTGGTCTTGCCACTTGTTTTTCTTAATTGCCGCTAAAATACCGAGCGCGATACCGATCGGTATGGAGAATAAAAGAGAGTACAGATTTACGATGATTGTAGGGGGCATTCTCGAGAAGAGAAGCTCCGCAACGTCCGCCTGACTCTGTACAAACCAGGACGTGCCGAAATCGAATTTAGTGAAAATGTTCTTAAGATAAATAGCGTATTGAACGGGAATGGGCTCGAAATATCCGAGCGCCTCAAAGCGTGCCATATATACCGCCGTCTGCGCTGCGGTGCCGCCTTCGGGAAGGTTAGGAGGGAGCAGCTTTACCAAAACGAAGCAGATGGTAGTTATAATAAATAGAGTAAAGAGCATCAAAAGAAGTCTTTTTAAAACGTATTTAGTCATTTTTGTCTCCTTTTCAGTTGTTTTTTCGCGATATATGCCGATCTTCATCGGCTCTATCTTGCGCGAAGCGCCGACAATCTTGACGAATTTGATTTTCGGCTAACAACCGAAAGTTGCAAGCACTGGGATTTTACCCCCAATGCTTGCAAAATTTAATCAAATCTTAAAATTTAATTAACCACCGTAGGTGAGCGTGCCGCCTTCTTCAGCAACTATCTGTGCCCATGTAGCATCGTCGTAGTTGTAGCTCATAAGACGGAAACCGCCGAAGCCGTACATAATGTTGTAGTCTTCTGTGTAGTAACTCATCTGGTATGTGAGAAGGAATGCTGCCGTTGTGCCGCAGAGAGGAATTCTGTAGTAGAACTTAAGGAATTCTTCTTCCATCTTTGCCGTGATAGCAAGCTTTGTATCGAAGTCTGCGTTAGCGTAAGCGCCTGTAGTGCAAGCTCTGGACCAATCCTGCCATGTCATAGTAACGTCTTCACCGTTGATGTTTATGGTGAGAGTTTCTTCGGCGGGATTCCAGCAGCCTGTTTCGTTGATCTTACCTTCGTATTCTTCTGTATCACAGTAAACCTGCATATTTCTGAAGGGGTAGAATGCAGCGCCGCCCCATGCGCCGTAGCCGATAGCGTATGTGCCCGCGGGAACGTCGCCGTAACGGTCAGTAAGGTTACCGATTGCTTCGAACTCGATCGTTCCGAAGCCGGAGCCCTCGAGAGCCGCATTGATGTATGTGTTGAGAAGCGCGAGCTGCTTGTTGTCGTCAGACGTAAGAGCGCCCTTTGCCCAGCCGATCTGGATCTTGATGTTCTCGCCTGCCGTGTAAAGACCTGCTGCTACGAGCTCTTCGCAAGCTGTCTTCATAAGAGCCTTAGCCTCTGTGAGGTTGAGACCTGTGATGGAGTCGTGAGCTTCCTTAAGCGTAGCGTAAGGTGTGCCTTCGCCGTACTCAACGCCGTAGAGGTTGCAGATCGCCTGCATAGCCTGCTCGGAGTTTCTGTAGGAGGACGTAGGATCGTTGTAAATATCGTAGTGATAGAGGCTGTTCATAAGAGAGAATGCGGGCTTGTAACCTGCAGTAGCCGTTACGAACTCTGCTCTGTCGATTGCAAGGGACATAGCCTTACGGAAGTTGTAGTTGTTGAGAACTACGGAGTTTGTATTCTTACCTGTAGCGTCGAGGTTCTGAAGAGTCTCAAGACCTGTGTTGAAGAAGAAGGACATTGTGTACGTTTCGTCAACCTTGTAAAGCTTTTCAGACATTGCGTACTGAGAAAGCTCATCGGAGGAAGGAGACCATTCTGCGAGCTCGCCCTTAAGGAACGCGTTCTTCATAGCGTCTTCTGTCATAACGTCGATCTGGATCTTTGTCGTTGTGTACTGACGAACCTTTTCGCCGTCAACGAGGAAGTTCGTGTAGGAGATAAGGTTGCCCTCGTCATCCTTCTTGGGTGTACCGTCTTCGTTCTTTTCGAAGCCGTACCAGTATTCGTTCTGAACGTAAATTACCTGCTTGCCGTCCTGGAGAGATTCCATTCTGTAAGTACCGTAGGACATCGTTGTTTCCTTGGATGTACCGTAGTTAGTTACGAGAAGGCCTTCCTTTTCTTCGAGACCTGCTTCATAGAGAGGCTTGTAAACGAGCCATGTGGATGTGCAGGATGTGAGGAAGTAGTTGATGTCGAGGTATGAGTTACATACGTATATGAGCGTGTAATCGTCAACCTTGTAGCAACCTACTGTGCCATCGTATTCAACCTCGGGGAATTCCTGCTGGTATCCAAGGTAGTTAATAGCGTCTGCCTCTGTTTCGTTACCCCAGTCGGGCATATTGATAGCTGTGCAGAGGAGAGCCCAAGACTCGTCTGTGAGAGCAACGTTGCCGTCCTCGTCCATGAGCTCCTTAAGAGCTGCGAATGCCGCGTCCTCAAAAATGTCGTAGCCGTAGCCTGCATAGTATTCATCATAGAAAGCCATTGTATAGCCGCCGAAGTATGCGGAGGGGGAGCCTACCATGATCCATACGGGGTAGCCTGCAGAGGTCGTGTACTTGCCGTCTTCGCCCTTAACGAGATCTGTAAGAGCTGTGATAGCGCCTGTGCTACCGTTATCGAGCGTAGCAATGGAGCCCTGATAGTAGTAGTTCGCACCGCCTGCTACTGCGGATTCGCCCGAGTAGTAAAGGTTAGCTCTGTAGTTTTTCATCTGGGGGTTGAGGAGCATCATCATGGAGTAGATGTAGTCGTCAGCCGTGATCTTTTCGCCGTTCTCCCAAGCTGCGTCGGGGTTAAGCTTGATTTCGTAAACGAAACCTTCTGTAACTTCTTCAGCAGTCTTGCCTTCGGGAAGTGTAGCGCCGTACTTTGTGAGGTCGCTCTGGTGTGTAGCCGTTACGTCTGTAATAGCTGTAGCCATTTCGTAAACCCACTGGTATACGCCTGCTTCGGAATCCAAAATGGACATATCTACGAAGGGAGACGTAACGTAGCCGAGCATTGCGCTGTCAGCGGATGTGTCCCAAGCGTGAGGGTTCCAGTTGGAACCGAGTGCTGTTGTACCGGACTTGTAAGTGTAGTCGAGCTTAACTGTGTCGCCGCCGGCGTTGGGCGTAGTAGTACCTGTTGTTGTCTCTTCGCCGCCTGTCGGGGTCTCGTCGTCAACATCGTTGCTGCAGGATGCCAATGTAGCGCATGCGCTGAGCATCATGATGACAACCAATATCAAGCTCAAAACTCTTTTGATATTCTTGTTCATAGCAAGAACCTCCTTTAAGTTTGCCTTTTAGGCATTTTTTATTATGTTATTCGTGGTGCGAATTTGTGCAAATTTGAACTCATCGAATAATATGTGGGAATATTATATCACAATATTTTTTTATTTGCAAGTCTTTTTTCAAAAATTTTCAAAAAAAAATTAAATTTTTTTAAGAATTTAAATAAATATTCATTTTGGTGTATATTTATTAGGTTTTTAATGCATATTTTGAATTTGCGCCCAAGAAAAATATCTTTTCCTTCAAAGGAAAAGCTTGCCGACGGGGATGTTTCGGAGGAATTTTTAAGGCTTCTTAATAAAATGAATACTTTTATAAAATTTTCGTTGTGAAATTTGATCCGGATTTTAGCGTAAAAAAGTTTTTGCAAGCCGAAATCGCGGAACTTGCAAAAAGCGCGGGTTTCGCAAGAGTTTTGCTATTTACGTGCGAGATATTATGCATAAAAGCTCGTGATATAATGAAATTGCGCGGGTCAAGACTCTTAAAGCGATAAGCGTCCGCGTGGCGAAGCCTTCGACTTAACAACATAGTATGCGAGCTCTCCGCGTTGTGTCAAGAGTAAAAAGGCGCGCGGGACAGATGCGGGGCGCCGCTGCCGCGCGCTTACCCTTCCCTGTCAGTCGGTTTGACCCGTATTTTCGCGCGGGCGGTATATATATAATAAAAAGGAAGGGTTTGCTCAAGCCTGCCGACATCAAACGTGTTAAAATACCGTATGGTGGGGGCTTGCTCCCGCCGAATGCTTCAAATGGATTTGCATATTGGAATTTTTGCGACTCGTACGGGAATCGCAACTGAGGTTTGCCGCGTCGACTTCCGTCGACATCAAATGCGGCAAACGATGAGAACGTGTGCCACATTCTCCCTCTCGTGGAATTGCCTACCGTCGGCAATTCTCACTCGGTTCGCCGCGTTGCTTCCGCAACATCAAATGCGGCAAACGATGAGAATGTGTGCCACAT
>CAZMKU010000038.1:0-14365 GCA_964567085.1 uncultured Clostridium sp. | reverse complement strand
TCCGCGATAGCGGATTTATATCGACGCGTAGTGTCCTTAAGGGCACTACGCTAATGAGCCGTTTCTTTTATTTATGTACTTTCTCAAGAACCTCTTCGGGCTCTTCTTCCTTTTTGCGAAGCCGCAGGAGCTTATCGAAGTTTAACTTCTTTATCTTAAAGTCAAGGATAAAAAGAAACGCGACCACGGCAAGCATAACGTGAAGAAGAATAACGAACGCCCTATTGCTCTTAATTAAGAATCCCAAGAAATATACCACGGGAAAAATAAAGCATATTGACGTCACGGGAAGACCGCGATAGCCCTTGCTCGAGCCGCCCTCGTTTTTCTGACGCTTTATCTCAAGCACGTTAAAGAACGCGAGCCTGATAAGCGCGCAAAGCACGTATGCAGCCACAAAAATAAAGCCAACTATACCGTCAACCCCAAGCTGATAGCAAATGACCGCAGGAGTTACGCCAAAGCTTATTACGTCGCAAATGGAATCAAGCTGAATTCCGAAATTTCTCTCGTCGTCGGTTCTGTCCTTTTTTGTTCTTGCGACCGCGCCGTCAAACGCGTCGCAAAAGCCCGAGAACGCCACGCACAAAACCGCGATAGTCGCCTTACCCTCGATTGCGCAAATTATTCCCGCGACCGCGGAAATAAGACTAAGATAGGTCAATATCACCGTATAGTCGTATACACCGATAAACGCCTTCTTTTTGATTTGAATGTTATTTTCCTCGTTACGTTTCATATCTCTCCCTTATATCTTATGAAAGCTCAGATTTATATTTATATGCTTCTTTTCCTTTTTTACTTTCGGTTGATTTTCCGCAGAAGCCTCGCGCTGACTCTCGGGCGTTTTTTCGCTCTTGAGAGCGCCCTTGATCTCGCCCAAAACATCGGACAGAGTTTTCCTCGGCGTCTTCGGTGTCTCGAGTCCGTATTTCACCCTCATCTGCTTGTATATGTCCTTTTCAATATCCTTCGAAATCTTCTTGGATACCTTTTTCGCAGTTTTCCTGCAAAGCTTGTCGGTCTCCTTCATCTGCTCGGCAAGCTTCCTTGCCTCCTCGTCAGCAGCAGCCTTCTCAAGCCTCTTGATCTCGGGCTGGGAATAAAGCTTGTCGCAGGAAACGCACTTGAGCTTATAAAGAATATACTTAAATCCTTCGGGATGATATTCGCGCAAGGAGGTATTTTCCTTCGGCATAACCGTCCAGGAAAGCTTGCATACGGAAAGCTTCTGCGCGCATTCGGGGCAAAAATGCTCCTGCTCTCGCAAAAATTTTTCATCGCCTATATAAATTTTTTCCTGTATTGCCATATCCGTCACCTCTGAATTTTAAATACCCAAGCACGCCGCGCCGATAAGTCCCGCGTCGTTTTTGAGCTGAGCTATCTTTATCTCTGTCGCCTTCACGTACTCTCCGCCGTAGGTCTGCTCTCTCACGAGAGGAACGAGCATATCGAGAAGATACTGACCCTCGCCCGACACGCCGCCGCCCAGCGAAAGAATCTCGGGCTGGAAAATGTTTATTATGCTCGCGATACCGCTCGCAAGATATTTAACGTAAGTCTCAACGACCTCGCGTCCCGCGCAGTCGCCAGCGCGCATAGCCGCAAACGCGGTTCTGCCCGACACCTTGCCTCCCTCCTCAACGAGCGGGATAAGCGCGGTTTCTCTGCCCTGTGCGCGACATTCTTCTATCTTCTCGGACGTCATCCTGATGAGCGCCGTCGCGCTGCTGTAAGCCTCCCAGCAACCGCTTCTGCCGCAATTACAAGGTCTGCCGTCAACGTGGATAACGATATGTCCAAGCTCCGCGCCCGCAAAATTCGAGCCCGAATAAACCTGATTGTCAATAATGATTCCGCCGCCGACGCCCGTGCCGAGAGTTATCATAATGGAGCTGTTTGAACCGCGAGCCGCGCCCGCAACCGCTTCGCCCCACGCCGCGGCGTTAGCGTCGTTTTCAACGTGAACATTAGAAATTCCAAGTCTTGCGCCAAGCTCCGCGCAGATAGGATACTTTACAAACGGAAGATTGCAGGCGTATTCAACCACGCCGTCGCGACTGTTTGCGATTCCGGGGGACGCGATACCTACAGCCTCCACCTCGGAGAGCTCAATTCCCGCGTCAGCGCAAACCTTACGGCAGAGCGCCGCCATATCGTCCATAATGAGCGCCGCTTCTCTGTGCGCAAGAGTGGGTACGCTTCCCTTTTTTATTATATTATAATTTTCGTCTATGATTGCCGCAGCAATATTCGTGCCGCCCAAATCTACGCCTATACGGTACATATTTTCCTCGCTTAATATACTATATTTACACACTTTTCTAAGATAATTATACCTTAAAATTTTGATTGTGTCAAGATTATTTTTGCTCGATCAAAAAGCGGGTTACGTCTTCAACGCTCTCGCAAATATATGTCGCGCCCGCTTTTTCCATCTCGGCTCTGTCGCCGTAGCCGTAAAGCACGCCAAGACTGTCAAGGCCGTTTTCACGGGCGCCGTCAATATCGTGATGCCGATCACCTACCATAAGGATCTCACTTTTTTCACAACCTGCATTTTCAATAGCTATCTTGACAATATCCGACTTTTTCGAGAGCCGTCCGTCAAGCGTTGCCGCGAAAACGTAATCGAAATATTGGAAAATGCCAAACATTTTAAGCACGGGAACGGCGTAAAACTCGGGCTTTGAGGTCGCGATAATTACTCTCTTGCCCTGTGCTTTGAGCTTTTCGAGCAGCTTATCAATGCCGTCGTAAAGCTTGTTCTCAAAAACACCCTTTTCGCTGTAATATTCTCTGTAATACTTGACCGCCAAATTCGCATCGTCGTGCGAAAGACCGAAAAAGTCTCTGAATGAATTATACAGAGGCGGCCCTAACACCTTGTCGAGATTTTCTTTTTTCTCGCACATTCCGAATTTCCCAAGGGCATAAATAAATCCGTTCTTTACACCCTCGCCCGAATCCGTCAGAGTCCCGTCAAGGTCGAATAATATTGTTTTGTACATAATTTTCTCCTTTCGGGGACTCTCGACGCGCAGCGGCGCATATCGACGTCGAGCTACCGCTCGACCTTTACCAAATTACAACTCTCTTTGCGGGAGCGATATACATCTTATCAGACTTCTTTACGCCGAACGTATCATACCACTCGTCGAAGTTTCTCGGCTGCATATTCGCGCGAAGAACCGCGGGGCCGTGAACGTCGATAGTGAGCAGAAGCTGCAAGAACTCGGGCTTTGCCTTCATGCACCAAACGCGCGCCCAGTTCATAAAGTATTCCTCATAGGATGCGTTTTCCATATTCGCCATAATTGCGAGCGTAACCGCCATACCGCCGTTATCCGCCATATTTTCACTTACGATAAACTTGCCGTTCACCTTGCCCCAAGGAAGCTCGATGCCGTCAAACTGCTTGATCATAGCGTTGATCTTCTTCTGGAACTTCTTTTCATCGGTCTTTGTCCACCAGTTGTTGATGTTACCGTTCTCGTCGCACTTTGCGCCGTTGCTGTCAAACGCGTGAGAAATCTCGTGGCCGATAACCGCACCGATACCGCCGAGATTTTCGCTTCTCGTCTGCTTGAGTGAATAGAAGGGCGCCTGAAGAATTGCCGCGGGGAAGGTAATATCGTTAACGAAAGGATTGTAGCATGCGTTAACCATATGACCGGGCATTGCCCATTCCTCGGGATTTACGGGCTTTGTAAGCTCGCCGAGCTGATGCTCGTATCTGATCTTGCGAAGCGACGTTACGATGTCAAAGAGGGACTTTGTTTCGTCAAATACAAGCTTATCGTAAGCGGGATCAACCTTGTCGGGATAACCCATCTTAACGCCGATCTTGGAAAGCTTCAGAATCGCCTTTTCCTTTGTTGCTTCTTCAAGGAAGTCGTTGGTTCTGATTCTTTCCTTGTACATATCAATGATCTGATAAACGATCTCTGTGATATCCTTCTTTGCTTCCTCGCCGAAGTACTTCTCGCCATAGTAAAGTCCTACGGGCTCGGAGTACGTGCCGCTCGCAAGCTGATACGCGAACTTGTCAACGGGTGTCATAGCGGGAATGCCGCTCATTGCGCGGTAGAACATACCTCCGATCTCACGAAGCTCCTCTGTAAGATAAGAACAAGAATTAAGAAGTCCCGTAACGTATGCCCAAGACTTGTAAAGCTCGAAGGTCTCCTCGTTGAATACTTCTTTAAAATTCCTGAAGTATCTGGGCTCTTCAACAATGATTCTTTCGGGAACGAAGCCGAAAATGCCATTCAAAAGCTTTCTCATTGCAACGGGTCTTACCATATAGCAAACCTTACCCGTCTTCATAGGATTATATGCCTTAACGTATTCGCTCCATTCTTCTCTTGTCTTTACAAGAGATGCGATCTTTTCGTCAAATGCAAGTGTGTCAGCAAGGTACTTTTCCTGCTCCTCTGCCGTGAGCTTTGTCTTTGCGAGCACCATCTTCGCCATATTTGTCCAAAGACCGATGAGCATTTCCTTCTGCTGTGCGCGCTCGGGCTTGTAGAAGGACGCGTCGGGGAGAATCGTGCCGGGGCCGGAAATAGAAACACAGTTGTGCTTCGTATCCTTCATATCCGCGCCAACGGAAATACTGAAGGGCAAGGGATATCTGCCAAGCACCAGAGTCTTGAGCTTTCTGTTAAATGCCGCCATAGAATCGAGCTTCTGAATTGTAGAGAGATACTTAAGCGCGGGAGAGATGCCGTGAGCGCTTCTCTTTCTTGTGTTTTTAACGGCAAGATAAAGAGCGCATGCGCGCTTCAAGTGCTCGTTGGGGTATTCGCCGCTCTTGCACATTTCGGCAAACTCGCTCATCAAAAGCTTCTCAACGTCAGAGTCAAGGGACGAAAATCCACCCGTTCGGGGCTGGTCGTCGGGGATAACGAGATTGTCGATCGTCTCCTGATTTACGTGTAAGTACAAATCGTCCTGAATTCTTACTTTTTCCATTTTTAAATTCTCCTTTTTATGTAGGTTTTTATTTATTTTTTCTTTGTTTCTTCTTAAAAAGCTGAACAAGGAAATAAACAGCAACAAAAATTATAAGCAGCGCGGCTATTCCGACAAGCACGACGAGCTCGGAGTCAATGTTCTCAAACACCTCGGCATTCACTCCGAATAAATGAAGCATCAAAGCGCCAATGCCGAAGCAAACAAGCGTTAAACCGAGTTCGCATATTATCTCAAGCACGACTTCACGAAATTTTGGTTTGTTTTTAAGCATATCTCACCACATTTTTAATTGTTTGCCTTTGCGGTGGTGATAGATTTCACAAGCATACGGCGAATAACGCCACACTCCTGCAAAAGGTCTTTTGCGATTTGTTCGCTAATTGCATTTGAGCCAACAAGCATTTCAATCCAATATTCCGTTTCGCCACATTCTTTGAGTGCGATATGAAATTTATTGATAAAATCCGCTTTACTTGCAGCATAGTTGGCTTCGTGAATATTCGCGCCGATAGAGGTTGCACTTCTGACAATTTGATTAACAATCACACCTCTACCTTTTCTTGTGTCTACCTCATCGCAGACGGCGATTATATGTAAAGCAAGGGCTTTTGCCCTTGTGCGAAGTTCTGAATCTTTCATATTTTTTCTCCTTTTGGTGTTTGGTGAAGTTTTTGCTTCGCAAAAGTAAAGCCTGATTTGGTGAAGTTACTCGCTCTCGCTCGTAGTGAAGTTGTTCGTCAATTTACTTTGCAAATTTCCTCACAGTGAAGTTTTGCTCGCATCACTCGCAAAGTGAAGTTAAGTTTGCCCTACTTCGCCGTCAGGCGAAACTTCACTCACGCAGTGAACTTCGCTGCCGAAGGCAACTTCACTTGCCCGAAAGGGCAAACTTAGTTGTTGAAACTATTGTTTGCAAAGACAAACAATAGTTTCAACGTGTCCCGTTACGGGGAACATATCAACAGGTTGAACATCTCCACAACTATAACCATATTTCTTAAATATCGCAATATCTCGCGCCAACGTATCAGGCCCGCAGGAAATATACACAACCCTCTTTATATCTCGTTTTGCGATATAAGAAATAAGCTCCTCGGTCGTGCCCTTTCTGGGCGGGTCGAGAATAACCACGTCATACTCGCGGTCGGCAGGAATTATGCTCTCGGTGTCCGACGCGTCGGCGCAGTAAAATTCCGCGTTTTCGATGCCGTTTATCTCGGCATTTTTCTTTGCGTTTTCAATAGCGCCCGCAACTATCTCAACGCCCGTAACGCTTCCCGCGTATTTCGCCATAGAAAGACCGATCGTACCCGTACCGCAGTAAAGGTCGAGAACGTTCTCGCCGCCGCGAAGACAAGCAAGCTCGCGAGCCTTGGAATAAAGCGCCTCCGCGCCCGCGCGGTTGACCTGCCAGAAGGACTCGGGAGAAATACGGAACTTCAAGCCGCCAAGCGTGTCCTCAATATATCCCTTACCAAAAACATTTACGTATTTATCGCCGAGAATTACGTTCGTGTTCTTTTTGTTTACATTAAGCAGAAGCGTCGTAACCTCGGGGAACTTTTCTTTTACAAAATCGCCAAGCTTATCGCTATGAGGCAATTTGTCGGCGTTAACGACCAAGCACAGCATAATTTCTCCGCTGATCTCGCCGCGACGGAGATAGATATGTCGCAAAACACCGCGACCGCTTTCTTCATCATATGCAGTGATGCCGTTTTCCGTCGCAAAATCGCATACTGCCGCAACTATATCCCCGAAAATATCGGGCTCAAGCGCGCAGTGAGCAGAGCTTACGATAGAATGCGTTTTGTTTGCAAAGAAGCCCGCGCGCAAGCCGTCCTTGGTCGCACGAACGGGATACTGCGCCTTGTTTCTGTACTTTTCCCTCGGACTTACCGACATAACGGGAAGAATATTGACGTCGTGCAGCCCTGCCTTTTTGAAAAGCCCCTCGATATAAGCCTTCTTCATCTGAAGCTCACACTCGCGGGTTATATTTCTGTAAACACAGCCTCCGCAGGACTGCGGAGCCGCACAAAAATCCTCATCCGCGCGATTCGGCGAGCTCTCGATAACCCGCATAAGCTTCGCCACGTAATAGCTTTTCGTGACCTTGATAATTTTACATTCAACCCTGTCGCCTGTAACCGCGCCCGCGACGAAGACCACCGCTCCGTCAACCTTGCCGACACCCGCGCCGAGATTGTTCATGTCAATTATATCAAGGACAATTATATCGTTCTTGTTCATATCAAACGTAATATTCCTTACCGTTATCGAGGCAAAGGCAAGCGAGACGTCCGCCGCGCATACAGCCGCAGTCGATATTGATAGATCCGTTTCCGTAAAAGATCCTGCCGTCACCGCCGTTTTCCTCGGTCGTAGGCTCGTGTCCGACGATGATTATTTTATCGTCGTAATATTTTTTTGTCAAGTCAATACTCTCGGAGAAAAAGTCCTCGGGAGCGCAGATGTCAAGGTCAAGCGAGGGCGAAAAGTCGCGTATGCCCGCGTGAACGAGAAGATAATTCTTACCGCCGACCTTAACTTCTTCGTAGAGCGTCATATCGGAAAGGTAGTCGATAGCGCCCTCCTTCATATCGTCGTCAAGCGCGCGATAACCCTCAAGAGTTGACTGACCGCCGTCAGCGCACCAAGCCGTCATCTCGGATATAAAGTCCGCGTCGGGAGCCTCGCCGCTATCAAGCATTTTCGTAAAGCCCGACAACATACGGAGCGCGATATAGTCATGCTCGCCAACTATGCTGTATACGTTATATCTCATGCTTATATCCTCGATAAGCTCCATTGACTCCTCACCGTAATCCACGATGTCACCGAGAATATACATTATATCACTTTCCTTAAAGGAAATCGTCTCGAGCAATTTCTTAAAGCCCGAATAATTTCCGTGAATATTAGAAACTATGTAAGTCATATTGATCTCCCAAAATTAGAATACCTTTACTCTGTCCGAGAAGAATATCTCGCACTCAATTTCCTCGTCAATCTCTCGAACGAATTTCTCGATCGCCGAGCACACGGGGTTTTCGGTATAGAAATGTCCCGCAACAATAAGATTCATACCAACGTCACGAGCCGCGAGCATTTCGTGATGCTTGAGCTCGCCCGTAATAAACGTATCCGCCGAGCACGCCATACCCGCGCCCATCTCCGAGCCGCCCGAGCCTCCGATAAGAGCCACTCTCTTGACTCTTCCGCTTGCCTCGGCCAAAAATACCGACGGGCAGGAAAGCTTGTCCTTTACCTTTGCGGCAAATTCCTCAGCGCTCACCTCGGTCTCAAGCTCGCCTGTGCGAACCACGCCGTAGTCATTGAATACAACCGTCTGAATATTCTGAAGTCCCAAAAGATTTGCAAGAACGTCGTTTACACCGCCCTCGACCGAGTCAAGTCTTGTGTGGAACGTCATAACGCTTATGTTGTTCTTCACGAGCTTAACTATGCGCGCGCCGTCGGGATTGAGCTCCGACACCTCCTTGACACCGTTGAAGATAAAGGGATGGTGCGCGATTATTGTGTCAAAGCCGCCCTCAATGGCGCGGTCAATTACGTCATTCGTTACGTCGAGCGCGACAAGCGCCTTCTTCACTTCTCTGTCCTTATCGGGACACACCTCAAATCCGTCTCCGTCCCAGCCCATCGACAAGGATTTCGGCACTCTTTCCGTCAACTTGTTATATAATTCAAATACTGTCATATCAATTCTCCGTTTTTATTATTTCTTCGAGCGCAGAGATAAAGCCCTCCTCGCCCGACGCGTCAAGCCCCGCGTATTTTTTGCCGTTCATTCGAACGCCGAACACCTCGATAAGATGCTTTATGTAACGGCGGACAAGAATGTCTCCGCTGTCCTTGTAGCGTTCAATATTCTTTTTGCCGACAAACGCTTCAACCGTAGTGGGTGACGTTATCTGTCCGCTATATTCGACAACGATAACTCTGTAAATGCGGTCGCTTCGCTTGTCCGACGTCGAGCAGATACCCTCGTCAACGATAGAAAAGCCGTTCTCACAAAGATAATTATAAAGAACCTCGGCGTGTGTCATGGGCTGTAATATGAGCCTGATATTCTCGTCTTTAACCCAAGCCGCTTTTTCAATAATCGACACGATAAGCTCGCCGCCCATACCGAGAATGGCTATATCCTCGGGAGAGAAGTCCTCCGCGCCCTCAAGTCCGTCGGCACAGATAGCGCAGACCTTGTCCGACACTCCGTATGTATTTATATTTTCAATAGCAGATTCAACAGGCCCTCGATTTATGTCCGAAGCCAACGCGCTCTCCACAACTCCCTCAAGCGCCAGATAAATGGGCAGATACGCGTGGTCGCTTCCTATATCGGCAAATCTTTTGCCGCGCCGCACAAACGACGCCGCCTGTAACAATCTCTCGTCTAAATTTAAAGTCATAAAAAACTCCAAAAATGAATTTCAAAACGGCTTGGAACAAATAATATTCCAAGCCGTCCGATTGACAATATTACCTTGCCCGAATATTACTTGCTCTCGAGATACTTGTTGATCTTTGCAACAAGCTCGTCAGCATCTGTTCCGTGAACGGCACAAGCCTCCTCGATGGATTCGCCGCGGGATGCGGGACAACCGAGACAGTGCATGCCGATCTCAAAGAAGAACTCTGCCGTGCCTCTGTCATAATCAAGAATGTCGCCGATAATGGATTCCTTTGTTACCTTCATTTTGAATTTCTCCTTAATATTTTTTAAAGTATATGTTTATTATATAATTATTTGCGCAAAATGTCAAGTAAATGCTAAAACATATTGCTTTTTAAATTGTAAAATCTCAAAAATGGGTATTGCCAAACGGGAATTTTTATGGTACAATATAGTGAATAATTATGTAAATATAGCCGAAAGGATAATATAAAATGATCATCGCACTTGAAGAAGCAAGACTTAAGCTCATCGCTCTCCGCGCAGACGTAAAGGAGCTCGGAAACGCGCTCCGCATCGAAGACCTGAAATCGAAGGCAGAGGAGCTTGAGGCGCAAACTCTCGACCCTAATTTCTGGAACAACCCCGAAGCGTCAACGAAAATAACGCAGACAATAAAGCAATCCCGCGACACCATCGAGGACTACGAGGCGCTTTGCGCTCGTCTCGAGGACGCGATCGCGCTTGCTGAGATGGCAATCGAGGAAAACGACGAGGACTCCACCGAGGAGGTTCTCAACGAGCTCAAGGAGATCGAAGAAACCGCCGAGCGCGAGAGAATTTCAGTGCTTCTCTGCGGCGAATACGACAAAAACAACGCTATCGTTTCCTTCCATCCCGGCGCAGGCGGCACAGAGGCGCAGGACTGGGCGCAGATGCTTTACAGAATGATAAACCGCTACGCCGAAAAATCGGGCTTCAAGGTTAAGCTTATCGACTGGCTCGACGGCGACGCTGCAGGTATCAAGTCCGCAACCATCACGGTGGAAGGTCTCAATGCTTACGGCTACTTAAAGAGTGAAAACGGCGTACACCGACTCGTGCGCGTTTCTCCCTTTGACGCGGCGGGCAGACGTCAGACATCGTTTGCTTCTATCGAGGTAATGCCCGAATTTGAAAACGTTGACAACGTAGTTCTTCGCGAGGAAGACCTTGAAATAACAGCCCACCGTTCATCGGGCGCGGGCGGTCAGCACATCAACAAGACCGACTCCGCAATTCGTATCGTTCACAAGCCTACGGGTATCGTAGTTGGCTGTCAGACCGAGCGAAGCCAGCTTCAGAACAAGGAAACCGCTCTCAAAATGCTCAAGGCAAAGCTTATGGAGATCAAGCTCCGCGAGCGTCTTGATACGATCGAAGAAATTCAGGGGAACAAGACGAATATCGAGTGGGGCGCGCAGATCCGCTCCTACGTATTTATGCCCTACACTCTCGCAAAGGATACGAGAACGGGCTACGAGGACGGCAACATCCAGTCCGTTATGGACGGTAACATCGACGGATTTATCAACGCGTATCTTAAGATGAATTCAGGCAAATAATAAAAAATCAAGCGCGGCATTAGCATGATACTCCGTTCGGAGCATTACGCTAAAGCCGCGCCTTTATTTTGTCGGTATCAACTTATTTATTATACAACACGGGAAGTATTTCACACAAATTACGATATTCAACGCAACAATGCTCTGCCATGCCTCTCGCCATTTTGTCTGTTATGATGAGCTTCCTGAAAACAGGATCTCTCATCGTTTTCCCAAGCCAGAATCGGCTGATCATAAACAGACCTTCGTCGGTTTGCTTGAACACGTGCGCCATTTCGGTGTGCTTTATCAGTCCGTTAAAGGCGCTGACGTGACCGCACACGATGAGCGGAATATCGTTTTCATTCATCAAGGGTCTTGAAAAACCGAAGTCCTCGGGTGCAACAAAATCAATGCGCAACGGCATCCTCATGCCTCCGATCCTCTCCACGGGATAATGCGTATTGGGCTCAAAGGGCGGCATTATCGGCTGCTCAAAATAAGCTTTATTCTTTTTGTGATACCCGATGCTCACGTGCGCGTCGGGATACCAGACCCGATATCGCAGGCTGTCCTGCGCATGCCACCAGAACCACCACTCGATCATCTCGGTGGTAATGCCCTTCATCGGACACACCATTGACACGATATATGTGCCGTCGTCCGTTTTGGCATAGCCGACCTCTTTTTGCAGTTCGGGCGAACAAAGTATATCGTTTTTACACTCGAACGGCGTTTTTGTTATTTCGCCTTTGCCGATCCGCTCGGATATCTCTGGCGGTATCATCGGCAAGGGCTTTTTTAATAAATCCTTCAGATCCATCGTTACCTCAAAATCAACCGAGCGGCCTTGCTATATTTTCCATTCGGCTTTATTGCTTTGATCTGTATTCCTCGTCAGCGCACGACTTACCGAAATACATCAGCTCCCACACAGCGGGATCGCTGACCTTTTCCACTACCTCACCGCCTTCTATCTTTTCGACGGTTGCATCGCCTTCAAAGCGCAAATACCCGCCGTCAAATCCGATAATTTTGGCAAGTACACCCAAGGGCTTGGGAAGAACGTCAACAAAGCGGGTCTTATTGATGTCGGCGTTACGCTCATAGGTGATGCGATATTCGTCACCTGACTCGGTCGTGTATTCGTAAACCACCTTGTTATAGACAGGCTTACCCGTGTATTCATCAATGTACCTGCCTTCGGGCATAAACCTTAAGGTGTGATTTGAATTATCGCCAAGTATCTCTCCATCCTTTGCGATCATAAAGACGTCGTGATCCTTATATCCGTATTTCTTTTCGGCGGTGATCCACGAGGAAATAACCTTATAGTCTCCTATTTTAGCTCTGCCCCAATACCAATGGTGCATCAGCTTGAGCATCGATGTGTTGCCCCAATTGTGATCGTGATAACCCGATCCCTCAAGGTGAATTTCCTTACCGCCATCATAGCTGATGTCCGCAACAGCCACCCCCTCGGGAATGGAGGGAAGCCAAGCGAAATAATGCTCCTCTTTATCACCGAAGAAGATACTTCCTGTCTGTGAGCGCCAGGATTTGATCGTCCCGTCAAGCGTAAGGCGCGCGCTGATTTCCTTGCCCTTGAATACAACGTCATAATGCTTGAGGTCGCCCTGACACCGGCACTCACCAATCCTTACTTCGCATTTATCCTTTGAATAATGACTTTCTTCAATTGTAGCATATACCTCCTCATAGAACCTTCTTCCATCAGGGAGAGTAAGCTCCATTGACGCAATGGGCTTTATCGGGCCATTAACGCTGATTGGCATTTTAGAATAGAAGATTATTACGAGTACCGTTCCGTCGGGATAATGAGAATCGTAGTACCACCACTCATAGTTTCCCTTTGATCCGTCAACGCGTGCTCCATCCTCCCAAAGCTCGACCTCGTTTTTCTTCAAGCCCATTTTTTCATAATGGATATCATCGTCGGGATGTATAGATTTTTGTATTTTCTTCATTTTTGATCCTCTTTTCAAATGTTAATCAATTTCAAAAAATTTCATCAAGCTTGTTTTCAAACGACTCAAAGCATCCTCACCATATTTTCGGCAAGCTTCCGCAAGACCTTCTCTCCGAAGCGGTCCTCACCCTCGTGCTTGATGTTCCAATAGGAGCTGCTGACTACGGGCATTTCGGAATAGGTGAAGTATTTATTTAGCCGATCAAGCGTAGCGCTTGCGCCCGAACGCCAGCAGGTAGCGACCGCCGCAGAGGGCTTTCCCGCAAAAAGCCTTCCATAGAAAGCGCCTGCATAAAAGACGCGGTCAAGTAAGGCGCAAAGCGCACCGTTCGCCCCTGCGAAATACACGGGCGTACCGATGATCACGCCGTCCGCCTCAATGATCTTCTCGATCAAAGCATTACACGCATCGTCTCCGAATGCGCATCTGTACGTGCTTTTACAGCCGCCGCAGTGAATACATCCGCGCACAGCATCCGTTCCCAGCTGAAAATACTCGCTTTCAACTCCGTTGTCTTTCAATACCTTTTCAATGACCGCGAGCGCCTGATACGTTTCTCCGTTTTCGCGCGGACTTCCGTTTATGAGTAAGACTTTCATTATTAGTCCTCCAAAATTGATTATTTACATTTCCCGCAATCGGAGCAGCCGTTACAGGTAAGCTTACTTGCGCAAAGCCCGCAATTATCTGAGTAGTGCGGAACGTAAAGCTCCTCCTTTGGTATCTCAAGCCCAAAGCTATCCGTAAGCCTCCATTCGATGGGCTTGCCGAGATAATTCATTCCCGACTTGTACGCCATCTCGCTTTGCACGCGCTTGGACGGGATGCGATATGTCCTTCCGTCCTTGATGAACACCGTTCCCGTTTCGATAAAGCAGAAGGTGGTATTGTGTGCCACGCACTCGGCGCGCAAATTTTTCACCCAATCAAAGTGGCACGGTCTTGCACCGTCGTAGTTCTCACCACCGCAGATGACCTGCTCGATCTGACCGTCACCGAGATATTTTTCAATACTGACCGCACCGATAAAGGGCGCGCACATAATTCCCTTGTGCTTAAACGGCAAGTCAAGGAGCATCGGAATTCTCTCGTCGGCGCGGCGTTGGTTTTCACAGGTCACGTTAAAGAAAATATTATCCCAACCGTCACCCCAACCCTCGGGCAAGCATTCAGCCACTCGCTCGGGGCGTTTGGTGAGGAGAAAAAATTTCACGTCGGAGCGAATACGCATCATCTCCCACGCCTCATCGCGCCACCCGTCTGCCTCGGGCAAAAAGAAATCCGAATTCATACACACGCGGATCATCTCGCCGCTCCTGATTTTATATCTTCCGCTTCTGTCCTTTTGCAAGGGATAGTTAAAGCCCGATTTCGTCTTGTAGATCTCG
>CAZMKU010000037.1:0-14513 GCA_964567085.1 uncultured Clostridium sp. | reverse complement strand
CTGGGAGAATACGTTGTTCCAGATCTCCATAAATCTGTCGCAGTCGCATCCGGGCTTACAGTCGGGAGAGCCGCAGCCGTACTTCTCGCCGCGGTCAAAATAGATCTCCGAGCAAGGACCGCAGGGGCCGCTTCCGTGCTCCCAGAAATTATCTGCCTTACCGAGTCTTACGATTCTCTCTGCGGGAACGCCGATCTGCTTGTTCCAGATCTCAAATGCTTCCTCGTCGTTCTCGTAAATAGAGGGCCAGAGGAGCTCGGCGGGAATTTCAAGCGTAACGGTCAGGAATTCCCAAGCCCAGGCAATAGCCTCCTCCTTGAAATAATCGCCAAAGGAGAAGTTGCCGAGCATTTCAAAAAACGTGCCGTGGCGAGCCGTATGACCAACTCTTTCAAGGTCGGGAGTTCTTATACACTTCTGGCAGGTAGTAACTCTGTTACGGGGAGGAATTTCCTCGCCTGTAAAGAACTTTTTCATAGGAGCCATACCCGAATTTATAAGAAGTAAGGATTTGTCGTTATGAGGAACGAGAGAATATGAAGGGAGACGGAGATGTCCCTTTGATTCAAAGAATGAGAGATATTTTTCTCTGATTTCGTTAAGTGATGTCCATTTCATAAGGATTATACATAGCCTTTCGTTTATACGTTTTGAATTTTACACTAAGAGTTATTATAACATTATTAATAAAGGATGTCAAGACTTTTTTTCGACCTGAAATCACATTTTCAAGCATTTCCCGACTCGTACAAAGCCGCGCCGATAACCGTACCGTAGGTCGCGTTTTCGGGAATAATGAAATTCACGCCGAAATCGTCGTTGAGGTTACTAAATACGTCTCTGACGGGCTTTATCGTCGTAAGATTGCCTACGAGAACGATATTTTTAATATTACGCCCCTTTGCGGCGAAAATTGCTATCATAGCGATGGTCTCGGCAACCATATTCGCAAGACCGAGAGCAATATCCGACGCGTCCGCGAGATCTGAAAGCTTACCAAAGTTCGCCGCGGTAAGATTTTCATTGACACCCGTGTAGCTCGCGTCCTTAGAGATGTCCTTTACTCTTAAGTCGATCTTATCAAGATTGCCGTTCTGCGCCACGGTCTCAATATGCTCTATCGAGTGAATGCCGAGCATTTTCTTCGTAAGCCCAAGCAGAGTTCCGCCTCCGACTCCCGTGCCCCCAAGATAATTTATAGAGGTTGAATTATTCTCTTTCTTCGCGTGAACAAGCGCAGTTCCCGTTCCCATGCTTACGATGATTGCTTCGTCGAGTCCCGAAAGATAAAGACCTCCAAGACCCACAGCCGTAAATTCGGGCACCTTTTCACAGTCAAGCGAATAAAGCGGCTTTGACATATGCGACGCGCCAACGCCCGTGATCATAACCTTATCAATATCGTTTATGGAAAGCTCGTTTTCACATATAAATTTACCGAATGCACCGTAAATAGACGTTATAGGGTCGGTGGCTCTTACAAGAAGCGGAGAGATAAGCTCCCTTTCCCCCTTCATATTCTCCTTGAAGCCAACTATTTTGGTCGTGCTTCCGCCGACGTCAATTCCAATTACGTTTTTCATAATTTTCCTACCTTAAAAATATAGTAAATAATTATTCGAAATAATTATAACATTATCTTGTAAAAAAATCAATAGTGTGGTATAATTAAATGTGTAATTTTTCTGAAATCCGCCTCAAAGGAGGTAATAATATGGCTTTTGATGCAGGAATGCTCGCCGCTGTGGTATATGAAATATCAAGCATTGGGGCGGGCGGACGAATCGAAAAAATATATCAACCCGAAAAAGAGGAGATCTTAATACAGATGAGAACTCTTTCGGGCGGCAAAAAGCTGCTTATAAACGCGGGCTCGAGCAACCCGAGAATATCCTTCTCTGCAACGCAAAAGGAAAATCCTATGCAAGCTCCTATGTTCTGTATGCTTCTTCGCAAGCATTTAACGGGCGCAACGCTTGAGTCCATCACCCAATGCGGATTTGAGCGAGCTTGTGTTTTAGAATTCAAGACTCGTGATGAAATGGGCTACGAGTGCAAAAAGTACATTGTCGCAGAGATTATGGGAAAGTACAGTAACCTCATTTTTGCCGATGAAAATATGAGGATAATCTCCGCGCTCAAAGCCGTTGATTTTTCAACCAGCAGCTTGCGACAGGTTTTGCCCGGAATGAAATACGAGCTTCCCCCGCCGCAGGATAAGGCGAATCCGCTAGCTACGGATCTTGACGAATTCAAGAGGCTGTACGAGGCGTGTCCGTCAGAAAAATCCGCGGACAAGTTTATTTGCGGAGCGTACCTTGGTATAGCGTCAAGCACGGCGCGGGAAATGGTCTTCAGAGCCACGGGTAAGGTCGGCGCTTCCCTCATCGAATGCTCGCCCGAAGCCTTATACGGCGGCTTTTCGTCGGTTATAGACGCGATAAGAAACAACACTTATGCGCCTTGCATAATTTACGAAAATAATATTCCCGTAGAATGCTCATTTACGGAGCTTTCTCATTACGGCGCGCCACTCACCTGTAAGAAGCATGAGAGCGTCGGCGAAATGCTCGATACCTTTTTCGAATCGCGTGATAAGGAAGCCAGAATAAAGCAACGCGCGGCGGATCTGCTCAAGATTTTAAGCCACGCCGAAAGCAGAATACTGAAAAAGCTTGAAGCTCAGAGAGCAGAGATCACAGAATGCGAAAACGGATCGGTTTACAAAAAATACGGTGATCTCATTACCGCGAATATGTATCAGCTAAGGAAGGGCCAGACTGCCGTCGAGCTCGTTGATTACGAGAATTGGAACGACGAGGAGCAGACCTTTGGCTCTTGCATAATTGAGCTTGACGAGAGACTCACCCCTGCAGCAAACGCGCAGAAATACTACAAGAAATACAACAAATCAAAAACCGCGAGGGTCGAGCTTACACGCCAGCTTGAGCTTGGTGAGGCGGAGCTGAAATATATTTATACGGTATTTGATGCTCTTGCAAAGGCGGAAACCACCGCCGACCTCACCGAAATACGAATCGAGCTTTATAACAGCGGCTACGCCTCGAAAATGAAGGGCTATGCCGCTCCCAAAAAGCAGCCTGCTCCCGTCGTTGCCAAATTCAAAACGACAAACGGCTATACGGTTCTGTGCGGCAAAAATAACGTTCAGAACGAATACATTACTCACAAGCTTGCGGAGAAGCACGATTATTGGTTCCACGCCAAGAACACCCCCGGATCTCACGTTTTGCTTGTAACGAACGGCGAAGAGCCGCCCGAGCAGGATTTTACGGATGCGGCTGAGATCGCGGCGTTCTATTCGAAGGCAAATTCAGGCTCACGTGTCGAGGTCGATTACCTGTTTGCAAAGGGCGTTAAAAAGGTCTCGGGCGCAAAGCCAGGATTTGTGATCTATAATAACAATTGGTCAGCTTACGTTACACCGAACGAGGAAAAGATAAAAAATATGCGCTGTAAATAACCCTTAGCATTATTTCCCAGCATTTGAAATTAACGTTGCCTTTGTAAATAAAATGTAAAGACGAAAGAATTTTGTTGACAAATCAACTATTTTGATGTATAATGTAGGTTAGTGAATATGTTATCAAGGGGACAACAATTTATGTATATGGAAAGATTTACCGCATTTACCATAAATCTTTCGAATATTGAAAGAAGCCTTCAAAAAATGAAAAGTATGAAGATGGCACAATACGGTCTGCGCGCCACACACCTTATGTGTATGGTACAAATCGAGAACAGTAAGGAGGGGCTTACTCCTACTGAAATAGCTCGACAATGCTATATTGACAAGGCCTTTGTTTCAAGGATCACCAACGACTTGACTGAGCTGAGCTTCATTAAGATCAACGACAAGTTCAACGACGGCAGAAAGTACAAGCAAAAGTACATACTTACCGAAAAGGGCTATGGCGTTATGGAAGAAATCAAGGAGATCATCGACAAGGTGATCATAAACATTCGCGAAACGGTTTCCGATGACGAATTAAAATGCTTCTACAAGGTTCTTGACGTTATAAACAGTAACATCAACAGCATTGATCTTGTGCCTATGGAAGCTACCAATCAAAACATAGAATAAGGAAGGGATTTAACAATGTCTACAAATTACAAATTGCACAACAAAAAAAGAATGAGCCACGATACTCCCAAGGTATGGGACGTAAACGATCTTCTCGAGCGCTTGGCTCTTCACGATACGAAAACAATGTTTAAATATTATGAAGGTCGCGACCTTAAGGAAATGACGTATGCCGAATTCCACGAAATGTCAATTAAGGTTGCAGCCGCTCTCACCTCCTTGAATCTTAACGGCAAGAGAGTTGCCGTTATAGGTGAGACCTCTCCTCAGTGGCTTGCTACCTACGTGGGCAGCTTGGCTGCAGGTAGCGTTATTATTCCTATGGACAAGGAGCTTGCAGTTTCCGAAATCGAAAAGTTCCTCACGACAGTTGAGGCTGACGCTATCGTTTATTCCAAGAGCTTCAATGAAAAGTTCGCTTCCACTATTGAAACACATCCCACGCTTAAATATTTCATTCCGATCGAAGCTCCCGAGGGCTATGAGACCTGCGAAAAGATAATTCCCTATTCCGTTTTCCTTGAAAAGGGCGAGCAGGCAGTTGCGGATGGCTTCACGGTAAAGATGACGACAAGCCGCGATGAAATGTGCGAAATGCTCTTTACGTCGGGTACAACGGGCACAAGCAAGTGCGTTATGCTTTCCCAGAAAAACATTTTCTCGGCAGTTTCCGCAGCTTACGCGACCGTTCCGTTCGAATATAACGACGTTCTCGTATCCGTTCTCCCCGTTCACCATACCTACGAGCTTATGTGCTTGCTCGCTGAAATGGTGCTCGGTGTCACTATTTGTATTAACGATTCCCTTCGTCACGTGCTCAAGAATTTCAAGCTCTTCCAGCCCACGGGTCTCGTTCTCGTTCCTTTGTTCCTTAATACAATGTACAAGAAGATCTGGTCTGAGGCTGAAAAGTCAGGCAGAGACAAGGTTTTGAAGACGGGTATAAAGATGTCACACGGTATGCTTGCGATTGGTATTGACGCGAGAAGACAGATATTCAAGACTGTTCTTGACGCATTTGGCGGCAAGCTCGAAAAGATAGTTTGCGGCGGCGCGAAGCTTAATCCCGATCTCGTACAAGGCTTTGATGACTTCGGAATCGGCGTTTACGAGGGCTTCGGTATCACTGAATGCTCGCCCTTAGTTGCGGTTACTCCTTACTATGCAAGAAAGCCCGGCTCCATTGGTCCCGCAGTTCCCTGCTGCAAGATGAGAATTGAGCCCAACGGCGACGTTACTGAGGACGGATACGTAATGGGTGAAATTCAGGTCAAGGGCGACAACGTAATGATCGGCTATTACAACAATCCCGAGGCCAACAACGAGGTATTTACCGACGACGGTTGGTTCAGAACGGGTGACGTCGGTTATCTCGATTCTGACGGATACGCCTTCATTACGGGTAGAATTAAGTTCGTTATCGTTCTTGAAAACGGCAAGAACGTATTCCCCGAGGAGATCGAGGAATATCTTGAGGGTGTTGATACGATAAGCGAATCCTGTGTGATCGGACGAAAGGCCGAGGATAGCGACGAGGTCGTTCTTACCGCGGTCGTTTACCCCGATTTCACCAAGTTCCCCGAAAACGTTTCCGACGAGGATATTAAGGACTCTATCAGAAAGAGCATAAATGCAATCAATAAGAAGCTGCCCTCCTTTAAGCAGATAAAGTCGGTTGAAATTCGCAAGACCGAATTCGAAAAGACGACGACAAAGAAGATCAAGAGACAGCTTGTTAAATAAAATTATGAAAAAGCTCGGGCATCTGCCCGAGTTTTTTTATTCTCCTTGACAAACAATATTTTTTGTACTATAATATACTTGGATAAATTTGATTTGTGCCGCATTTTGCGGCGGAATGGAGAATTTAATGAACAACGGTTTTATTAAGGTTTGCGCGGCATCACCCAATATTCGAGTTGCCGATACAGCCTATAATGCAAATGAATGCATAAAGCTTGCCAATGAAGCGGCAGATCTTGGCGCAAAGCTCATTGTTTTCCCCGAGCTTACGCTTACGGGCGCTACCTGCGGCGATCTTTTCTATTCCGAGACGCTTTTGTCGGGCGCGCTTAACGGACTCAAAAGCTATATGTATTCTACGTCGATGCTTGACATAGTATCTGTTATCGGTCTGCCCTTTTGCGCAAATGATAAGCTATACAACTGCGCGGCAGTGATCTCGGGCGGTCAGCTTCTCGGCCTCGTTCCCGCAAGCAACATTTCAACCTATCTTGACGCGGCAAGATATTTCTCGCCCGCGCCCGAGCTTAATCTTTCAGTTACCTTTGAGGGTGGCATCGCTATGCTCGGCACAAAGCAGATCTTCGTTTGCCGCGACATGAATAATTTCCGTTTTGGGATTGAAATGTCCTCGGATCTCTATTCAAACAATTCATCCGTCAGTGAAATGGCCGCGGCGGGCGGAATAATCGTCGTAAGCCCCTCGGCTGTAAATGAATGCACGGCTTCCTGCGATACACGCGAAGCTATGATCAAGGTCAGCTCACTGAAAAATCACGCGGCGTATATTCATATCAATCCCACGGGAGAATCCACGACCGATTACGTTTTCTCGGGTCACGGATTGATCACGGAAAACGGGAAGACAATCGCGCGAAAAGCCCCCTTTGATTATGAAAACAATCTTCTTGTAACCGAAATTGACGTTGATATGCTCGCTTCAGTTCGCCGTTCCGACCCTCTGTTTTGCAGAGACACGGGCAAAAATGAATACTGCGAGATCGAATTTGATATGATGGTGGAGGAAACGCTCCTCACACGCCCCATTCGCCAAAACCCCTTCATTCCCGAGAATGAAAAGGAGCTTTACAAATATTGCAAGACGACCCTTTGGATTCAAGCACAGGGGCTTGCGGAAAGAATTACCCGCAGCCGCTCGAAAACCGCCGTTATCGGCATTTCGGGAGGGCTTGACTCAACACTCGCCCTCATAGTTGCCGCGAAGGCTATGGACGTTCTCGACCGTCCTCGTACCGACGTGGTTGCGGTAACGATGCCCTGCTTCGGCACGACGAGAAGAACGAAGGACAATGCGACCGTTCTCTGCGAGGAGCTTGGCGTTACCTTCCGCGAGGTCGACATTTTTGACGCGGTAAGCCAGCATTTTGATGACATAGGCCACGACCCCAATGAAAGAAACGTTGTATATGAGAATTCGCAGGCGCGCGAGCGCACGCAGATCCTTATGGACATCGCAAATCAGGTCAACGGCATCGTAGTTGGTACGGGCGATCTCTCCGAGCTTGCTCTCGGTTGGGCAACCTACAACGGCGACCATATGTCAAACTACAGCGTAAACGCGACCGTTCCCAAGACCATGGTCCGTAAGCTCGTGAAATATTTCGCTGATATAGAAAAATATAACGGCAACGACGAGCTCGCAGACGCGCTTCTCGACGTTCTCGATACGCCCGTTTCCCCCGAGCTTCTTCCCTCTGATGACGATGATAATATCTCGCAGATCACCGAGGACCTCGTAGGCCCATACGAAATTCACGATTTTTATATTTATTACACCGTAAAATACGGCTTCACGCCTAAAAAGCTGTTCCGTCTGGCTCAACACGCGCTTGGTGACACGTACGACGACGAAACGCTTATCAAATGGCTCGAGGTATTTACAAAAAGATTCTTCACCCAGCAGTTCAAGCGCTCCTGCATGCCCGACGGCCCCGCAACCTGCGAGATCTCGCTCTCACCGCGTCAGGGCTATAAGATTCCGAGCGACGCGACCTGTAGCCTATGGCTTGCCGAAATTGACGAGCTCCGCGAGGAATTTTAAAAGCAAAAATCGGCTCAGTATGTTCTCCGTTAAGGAAAGCGCGCTGAGTCGTCTTTTTTTGTAAAGCGATCGGGCAGAGAGTCTTACGACTCCCTGCCCTTGTATTTTTAAGTATTATCAGTTGCTCGAAAGAGCTGCTTCAAGCTGCTTCAAGAGGTTTGCGTGAACGTCGTAAACTTTGTCGTCATCTCTTGTGAAAGTAACCGTACTCGTCACAATTTCGTTGACGATAGCGTCAGCCGCATCCTTGCCAACCGCTGATTCAAGCATACAGAGAAGCTCGTAATCCTCAATACCGTCTCTCATATTGATGAATCGGATCGAAGGAATGGGATCGAGCTGTCCGTAGATACCGCCGGGATATACCAAGATACCGTCGCCGGGGCCTGTCGTCGAGAAGGGATTTCTCATAGCGTAAGTGTTAGAAACTGTTGCGGGATAGTAATCCTCGCGCCAGTAAAGGAAGCCCGTCTGGCCAAGCTTGTAGGATGTCCAGAACATTGTTCTTGCCTCTGTACCGTCGTTGAACAAGAGAATATTCTGATAAGGTGTGTTCCACTGAGGCTCGCATGCTACGTAAGCCCAGAGCTCGTCGCCCTGTGCCTGATATTTGAGCATACGCTCAGCAAATTCACCGAATATCGAATCGTGAACGGAAGACTGCATGTAATAGCAACCTGTAGAACTAAGCACTCTGGGAGTAGAGCCCGTATAAGTATATACCCATACTGTCAGATAATTTGACAAGAAGTCAAACATATCCTCGGAGTTCTCGAACTCATCCTTGTAGGAATTATAAAATTCCTGCGCCGCGGTAGAATTCAATGCCGCGTAAACCTCATCCCAGCTGCTGATACCGAGCGTGCCATCCTTCATAAGATTGTAGGTGGATGCAAGGTCTGTAAAGTCGATATTACGCTCGAGAGGAGAAATAAGTCTATAATCGTCCCAGCCCCAAGTGTTCTGGAGCATCTTTGCTTCCTCGGCAACGCCAAGAATAGAAAGGAAACCGTATTTATCATAATAGCTTGCGGTTGATCCGTCCTCAAAGGTGATAGTACGGTACTGATCTCTCGGAGCACCGGGCTCATCCTGACCGTAATAAACCATCTTTGCAGCTATGATCGGGTCATCCTTCCACTTATTGTAGTAAGCTTGAGAAGTTACACGAATAGTTGTAACTCTGGGGTTGTACATCCATTCTTTGCCGAAATACGTGTCGTATGCCCAACCTGCCCAACCGGGAGTCATGCGGTAATCAAGCATAAAGTCAGCCAATGCAACGATAGCATCCGCACTCTTGATACCAAAGCCGTTGTTGATGGCCTCATATTGTTCATACCACATACCGATGTAAGTATCAAGCGCAGGCTCATCGTTGAGAGTTACGTCATAAACGTAGGTGTAAACCGTTGCTGTCTTGAGTACGTTTCCGTCCGTATCCTTAATTGTGATAGTCGCGGAATACTGACCGGGTGTAGTGTACTTGGTGGTAGTTGCCTGAACCACGAAGCCTCTTATAGCTTCACGGTAAGGATAGGTGGCTGTATCACCAGGATTTTCTGAATAAGGACCAATAGCAACCCAATTACCGTAGGTATACGAGCCGCCTTCATCATAGCTGATACCTAAGCTATCATAGAAATCAACGCCACTAACGTAGGAGGCGTAAGGAACAACGGCGTCGGGATATACTGCGATCGTCTTTCCGTCTACGGCAGTTCCCTCATAGAATCCCTTGGCGTTCATGCTATATTGCTGATAGTAGAACTCTACGCCAAGCTCGGTCGTAAGCTTTTCGCCATTTGCATTTACAAAGTCTGTAATATCAATGGTTACGTGCTTTTCGGTCGGATAGTAGAGATAGAAGTGACAGCCCTCTATTTCGTTCTTTGCCATCTGAATGGTGTAGCTCGAATCACCCACACCGTCCTTGCCTGTCGTATCGTATCTGCTCTGCTTTTGAGTCAGATGATCGAACCAAAGGTCGAGATCATCGTCTCCGCTTGTCTGCTCACTCTTGCTTTCAACGGGATCCCACGTTGTCAAAAGGGTTGAAAGCGTATATGCCGAAGCAGAATCTGTTATTATGATCGTATATTCAGCGAAGCAATATAAGTCTCCCGTAGTATTATCCTTTACGTACAAATAAATTTTATCTCCGCTGTTAACGTTCGAAGCTCCAAAATAGTATATGAAGCGAATACCCGTGGTGTATCCCTGAGCTTCTGCAGCTGATTGAACTGCAGCTTCAGTAGTTTGTGTAAAGCCCGTATTGCGCAGCTCCTCGTTTAATCTCCAATAGAAGCTGTAATCAGTCAAATCAGTAGCGAGCCAACCGCGAATATTGAATATTTCTGAAAGCTCGGACTTGCTGAATGTAACGATACCCGTGCTATTTGCGACGGACTTATAGTCGACTCCGCTCGTCTGACTTGCAAATTCATCAAGCGTGCCTCTGAAATAAACAGGGCTCTTGTCGCCGTACTTAACGACGTCGAACTCAGCGAAGCAGTAAATAAGCCCGCTGTCCTTGTCCTTGACTAACAGGTGAATGGTTTCGCCCGATTTGAAGTTGTCTGTATGGAGATAGTAGACGAATCTTGCCGCGTGGGTACAGCCTACTGATTTTGCTGTATCAAGAACGGCAGAATCGTTTGCTCCGTCAGTTATGGTGCAGCTCCACCATCTCTCATCGTCTAAGCCCATCGACCAACCAAATTCGTAATTGGTCGTATCAAGACCCACCCAGCCGGAGATGTCATACATCGAGCTCGTGGTTTGAGAAAGGGATACCGTCATTCCCTGCGTGTATGCGCCGCCAAAGCAATCGGTCGCAGTATCGCCTGCCGTAGCCTTCAGCGAATCCATATTCAAGTAGCCTACAATGTTCGTCGCGTCGTCATACGCGATATATCCGCACGAGCCGCTCTTATGGAGCGAATAAGGATCAACCTCTGTTCTTGAAAGCTCAACGTCGGGAATAACAGGTAGGACATCGCCGCAAGCAGTACACGTGTTATTCGAATCGTAAGAGTGTCCAAGTGCGTCTCCCTCGGTTACGCCGCACGCAGTGCACAGCTTGGGAGTCTCACAAGTTGCGGCCGTCCATGTATGACCTGCGGCAGGAATTTCCGTCTGTGCCGTGAGAACCTCGCTGCATGCAGAACAGTGAGAGCCCGCGGTCTTACCTGCAGTCGTACACGTCGCAGCTACTGCCTCGTCAACCACTACCGTATGACCGGCAGCAGTAATCGTTGTTTTCTCTTGAGCGCCGCATCCGCATTCCTTGATTACGTAACCGTCAACCGTACACGTAGCCGCAACCTCCTCAACCACGTTAGCGTAGTTGTGGTCGCCCGTAGCAGAAACTGTAACCGTTGTACGGCTCATTTCATAACCGCAACCGTTTGCACAGTAAATTACGTTATCGTAAGAACCGTCGTTCTTACAAGTAGGATCAACGTTGTTTTCAACGACGATAGCTCCCTTTCTGTGACCGAGGGCGGAGCCCTCAGTCACAGAACATACGGAACATGTCTTAGGTGTCGTGCATGTTGCAGCTACCCAAGAGTGTCCTGAAATTGTGCCGCTTATCGCGCCGCAAGTTGTACATGTAGAAACCGATGTACACGTTGCGCTTGTATAGTTATGACCAGTTGCAGGGACTGTAACGAGAGTACGGCTCATTTCTTCGCCACAACCTGTACAGTATACTACGGAGTTATAGCTGCCTGCGCCATAGCAAGTAGCGTCAACCTTATTCTCAACTACTGCTGTACCTGCTGTGTGAGTGTGCTCCGTATAACCGTAAATCTGGTCAATTGCGTTATTTAGTCCACCGCCGGAGTAAGAAATGGAAACGTACTGAATATCTATAACGCATCCCGCACCTGCGCCTGTGTAGAAATCAAGCGAGAACGTACCGAAGGACTGAGGAACTTCATAACTCCAAGATGTAGAGCATACCCAATCAGTTGTATTACCTGTATAGAAGGTATTCTTAACTCCACTTGACCAATCGGCAAATGTTTCACCACACATAACATTAACGGATCCGCCGGAATAGTTTCTGTACTTAATACCGAGAAGTGCTGTCTTACCGGAGTAAGTATACTTTACGCCATCATTCATAGAGAGGAACAATCTACCTGCGCCTACCGCGCCGCCACTTGCAGCAGCTGCTGTTGTTGTAAGTCTTAAAAATTCTGTTCCATCAGCATTTGTGATAAGCTTAGCATCAAAGCCCCAACCGCCGTTAGAAACTGTGGGATTCTGCCAAAGCTCATAAAGCTCACGTGCTGTGAATACGAATACTTCTTCAGAATCAATAAGCTCAATTACTCTGGTATCAACCACTACATTGCTAGAATTCCAAACTCGAATGGTGTATGTGCCAACAGGAAGACTGCTTGCGAGGGTCGAACTATAAATGTTAACGCCTGTGCCGCCGCCTGCAGTAAATCCTGATGCAGCACCTGCTGTATAAAACATTACAAGGTTATCAAGAGCAGCAGCCGTATTATAAGACGTACCCTGGTAAAGAAGTATTGTATATGTGCCCGAACCGTTAAACGTTACAGGAATGTTTGTAAACGTGCCGGCTGCAAACGTTGTATTGGTAAGGGAAATGAGGTTATTTCTATGGCCGCACTTTGTACACAAGCCATCGTTCCATTCATGGAACTGGTCAAATACCTTCTCTCCGCAAGAGCAGTACTTCAAGCAATTGGATTCTGTCGAGCTCCAAGAAGCCGTATCTGCGGTAAGTACGTGGTTAGAAGCGTTAGTTCCACCTGTAGTTACTCCACATACTGTACATGTAGCGGGAGCCTGACACGTAGCAGCTCTGTAGCTATGACCTGCTTCTGCGCCATAGGATGCACCGCAGTGCTCGCACGTTGCCTGTTCGTAACATGTAGCCGTACCGCCCGAGTGCTTACACGTAACTGTAACGTCAATTACTGTAGCAGTACAGTAGTAGTAGTCCTGAATTATGATCCTGATATTACCTGAATTTTCAAGGTAAAGCGTGCTGTTAGCCCAGTTATTCACATCACGCGTGAACGTGCCGATAACGTTGCCGTCCTCATCCACGTTAACAACCGTTACCGTCAACGCGCCTGTAACGAGCTTAACGTCAGAGACGTAATTGAAGATATCGCCAAGTGTATATGTCGTCTTATCAACAAGAGTATTTACCTTGCCCTCGAACTTAACAACGGAATTGCCTTCAAGTCCGTCGAGAAGCGTTACACCGTCCATCTGTCCAACAGCCTTGGAAGTAACGCCCCAGCCGTAGCCTGTTACGAGGTTGTTGAATTCGCGATATATAAGCTGCTTATCTTCCTTGAGGACTTCCTCGCCGTTCACTGTTTCATAGCCTGCGTCCTCATGGTTCCAGATCTCGCCCTTTACGAAGTGATAGCACGTTGCGTAATCAGATCCGTCGCCGTGGATCCACTGTCCGTCGTCAGCCTTTGCCTTAACTACAACGTAGTTTGCGGCGCCCGTCGTGGGAATGGCAGCAACCGTGCCGTCAAGGAGAGTTACCTGCATATTTTCTGTGTCAACCGAGAGAACCTGTGTAAGACGGCTCATCTGGTGATCGTGTGTATAAGATGCGAGAGTATTAGCTACCAATTCACAGTAATAATAGTCATTCCAGGAACCGAAGTGAACCGTACAATCTACGGCGGTGATACCGTCCATCTGAGGATAAACGTGTCCGTTGATAGTTTCGTTTTCACGAACGGAGCCTAAAAGGATACCCGCATAGCGATATGCGTAATACTGATAATTTGCGCAAACGTCGTTATAAACGTCGATCTGCGCGGAAACGTGGCAGTTTTCAAAATAGATGCCCGCGTTGTCAATAGCGTTGGTCTGACCGCTCGTGGGGTAATACTGACCTACGATACCGCCGCACGCAACGTCCCAAGAGCCCCAAAGAGCGGAGATCTTGTTGGTGTTGTCTACTGTGATATTCTTAAAGGTAACGACCGTATTAAGATCTTCATCATTTGCATACCAACCAACGCAACCTACGATACCGCCGTTGCCGATGTTATAAACTCGGGGGTTGCAGTTAACGATAGCAATATTCTCAAACGTAGCGCCGCAATCCGCGTATGCCGCGATAACGCCCGTGGTGGTAATTTCACCGTCGGAGGAGAAATTCTTAACCGTGAGGTTCTTGACCGTACCGCCGTAAACCTTACCGAAGAGACCCATACCGTCGCGGTAATACTGGAGAGTAGCGTCATACCAGTTATGGTCGCCCTTCATCTCCCACGTGTTCTGATAAAAGTCGGAAATCGTATGACCGTTACCGTCAAACGTTCCCATGAACTTTCTGAAGCTACTGGTAATAGCAGTACCCGTCTTTTCATAGGTTCCTTCACTATTATAATAGCCGATGGGATAGAATACTACGCCGTTCTCATCCTCCAGGTCGCCGATGTATATATCGTTAACGAGAGTTACGGTCTTACCCTCAAAGGTGTCTGCCGTACGACCGTCCATACCGCCGACGATCGCGCCGAAGGCTGCAAGCTGGTCAGCGTTTGCGATATAAAGCTCCGTAGCATCAGCGTCATACCA
>CAZMKU010000036.1:0-14600 GCA_964567085.1 uncultured Clostridium sp. | reverse complement strand
CCATAAGAACGATGAGCGCCACCTGTCGCATATACGTGGATTTACCCGCCATATTGGGACCTGTGATAAGCATAAGTCTTGTATCCGTAAGATTGAGCTTCGTATCGTTAGGAACGAAATACGTGTCGCGAACGAACTGCTCAACTACGGGGTGCCGTCCGTCCTTGATCTCTATCTCGGGTCCCGAATTTATCTCGGGGCGCACGTACCTGTTCTTCGCCGCAACGTTTGCAAGCGAGAGATAAACGTCAGCCGCCGCAATTATTGCCGCCGCGCTCTGAATTCTCGCGCTGTTCTCCGCAACCTTGTTTCTTATTTCAGAGAAAAGCTCGTATTCAAGCGATGCGAGCTTGTCCGACGCGCCGAGAATAGTGGATTCCATATCCTTTAGCTCCTCGGTAATATATCTCTCGCAGTTTGAAAGCGTCTGCTTTCTTATGTATCTTGCGGGAGCGAGCTCTATCTGTGATTTCGTTACCTCGATATAGTAGCCGAACACCTTGTTGTAGCCGATCTTGAGGTTCTTGATACCCGTCGCTTCCTTTTCCGCTTCAAGTATTCTCGCTCTCCATTCGTCGCCGTGGAACACCGCAACTCTGAATTCGTCAACCTGGGCGTTATAGCCGTCGCGTATCATTCCACCCTCGCGAACGGAGAAAGGAGGCTCGTCCACGATTGCCGTATCAATAAGCTCAAAGATGTCCTCAAGAGTGTCAAGCTCGCGGTAAAGTCGGAACATTTCTTCACTACGGCAGCCCTCGATAAGTCTGCGAAGCTCGGGGAGAACCTTGATCGTATTTGCAACTGCGCGCAGATCCTTGGCGTTTGCAGTGCCGTAAACTATTCTCGTAATAAGACGCTCTAAGTCGAGCACGTTCGAGAAGATCTCGCCCATTTCCTCGCGGAGCATAAAGTTATTATAAAGCTCCTCGACCGCGCCCTGACGAAGCTTGATCTCCGCCGCAGAGATAAGCGGGCGCTCTATCCACTTGCGGATGAGTCTGCCGCCCATAGCGCTCTTTGTCTTGTCAAGCACCCAGAGCAGAGTTCCCTTCTTATCCTTGGATCTCATGGACTCGCAAAGCTCGAGGTTTCGTCTTGTATTCGCGTCCATCTGCATATACGCTCCGCCCGTGTATACCGTCAGCTTATTTATATAGGAAACGTCCTTTTTCTGCGTTTCGTAAATATAGTCAAGAAGACCGCCGATAGCAGACACGACCGCTCTGTCGTCAAGGTCATTTTCCTTTGCTGTGTCCGAAAAATGCTTCTTTGCAAGCTCCAAGCTGCGAGAATACTCAAATCTCGAGGGCTGATTGTCAATAAATGCCGCTCCGAGTCTGCCGAGCGCAAAGTCCGTTATCTCGGGAGTTTTGCCCTTGGCAAGATTTATTACTATCTCAACGGGAGAATAAGCCGCAAGCTCGTTTACGAGCGCGCTCTCGGCTTCAGCGCCCGAGAAGGACGTCGCGAACACCTCTGCCGTTGAAATATCACAAAAGCAAACGCCTATATCGTATTCGCCAACGTAAACGGCAGAAAGAAAATTATTCTTTTTATCAGTCAGAAGATTGGACTCGATAAGAGTTCCCTTGGAGATAATTCTGGTAACGTCGCGCTTTACAAGTCCCTTTGCGAGCGCGGGATCCTCCATCTGCTCGCAGATAGCTATCTTATATCCCTTTTCGATAAGTCTGCCTATGTAGGTATCAACCGAATGGAAAGGAACGCCGCACATGGGCGCTCTCTCCGCCTCGCCGCAGTCTCTGCCCGTAAGCGTCAGCTCAAGCTCTCTTGACGCTACAATTGCATCGTCAAAGAACATCTCGTAGAAGTCACCGAGACGGTAAAAAAGCAGACAGTCCTTATAATTATTTTTAACTTCAAAATATTGCTCCATCATCGGAGTCATAGCTTCATTCCCCTTTCTGAGAATAAATCAAATTTTTAGTGGCAGCCGCCGCAGGTCGAGCAATCGTGAGTACAGGGCGACTCGCCCGTCGCGTTGTACTTGATGATATTGTTTACGTTTGCCATAAGCTCGTTGACCTCGGTCTGCGCCTCGTCAAGCTCAATAAAGAGCGGATTTGCAGTGATCTTATCGTAGATCTCGTCAAGTCTGTCCTGAATACGGGTGATAGCGTCGGTGTTTATCTCGCCGCCCTCGTCGCCGATGCTTGTGAGCGCCTCTCTCTGAATGCTGTATTCCGTCAAGAGAACCGCGATCTCGGCATTTGACTCGTAAGCCGCCTTTGCCGCCTTCATTCTTATCATTCTGGGGTCCTCGGCAATCGCCTCGCCAAGCTCCTTTGCTATTGCATATATGCTCATTATGTCTTTCCCTCTTTTTTAATTATTTGTCGCCGTAAAGCGCGAACGTATCCGCGCGGGTTATCTTCAAGTCCACAAAATTACCCGTGTCAGCATCCGTACCGTCAAAAAGAACTATCTTGTTGCCTTCGGTTCTACCGCAGAACACCTCGGGATTATTCTTGCTCCGTCCGTCGCAAAGCACTCGCAGAGTTTTGCCCACGAGCGTTTGATTTTTCTCGTAGCCTATCTTGTTCTGAAGCTCAAGCAGACGGTTAAATCTGTCGCCCTTTTCCTTATCGGTGGCGCTATCCTCCATTTCCGCCGCGGGTGTTCCCACTCTTGGCGAGAAGATAAATGAATAAGTCATATCAAAGCGAACTCTCTCGATCATCTCAAGCGTGCCGACAAAATCCTCCTCGGTCTCCCCGGGAAAGCCTACGATTATATCCGAGGTAATCGTTACGTCGGGAATTTTTTCGTAGAGATAATCGACCGTTGAGAGATACTTTTCTCTGTCGTAATGACGGTTCATTTTCTTGAGGATCGCATCGCTTCCCGACTGCATGGGCAGGTGGAATTGGCGCGCGATATGCTTTGAATTCGCCATAACGTCAATCAATTTTCTCGACGCGTCCTTGGGGTGGCTTGTCATAAAGTGCAGATAATAATCGCCCTCGATCTTATCAAGATCCGCAAGCAGGTCAGCGAAATCGTAAGTCTCGCCGGGCTCTCCCTTCGCGTCCTTGCCGTAGGAATTTACGTTCTGACCGAGAAGCGTAATATCCTTATAGCCGCGCGCAACAAGATCGCGAACCTCATCGATAACGTCCTCGGGTCTACGGCTTCTCTCGCGGCCGCGAACGTAAGGAACTATACAATACGTGCAGAAATTATTGCAGCCGTACATAATTGACACCCAGGCTCTGTACGTAGACTCGCGGTTTATCGGCAGGCCCTCGGCAACGAGATATTCCTCTTCCTCGGGACAGTAAATGCGCTTCTGCTTGTCCATTCTCTCGCAGATAAGCTGGGGCAATCTATGTATGGACGACGTTCCGAAAACGAAGTCTACGTAAGGATATCTGAATTTGATATCGTTCTTTCTGTGCTCCTGCGTTACCATACAACCGCAAACGCCGATAATAAGATCGGGTTTCTTTGCCTTTATGTGCTTGAGCTGACCGATAGTGGAGAGAGCCTTCTTCTCGGCGTGCTCACGAACGGCGCAGGTGTTGGCGAGAATTATATCGGCTTCCTCGGGATCGTCGCAGGGCGTATAGCCCATTGAAGCGCACATACCAACAAGCTTCTCGCTATCCGCCACGTTCTGCTGACAGCCAAAGGTAATAACGTGACATTTGGGAATGTATCCGCCCTCACGTCTTGCCTGATTTATCTTTAAAATTCTCTGTGTATATTTAATTCTCTTACCGCCCTCAGCGTCAGGCAAAATCTTGTATTTCAGCATATTTGTAGCACTCCCTTATATACGTATATCCGCTTTTGGATATAATACTGCATTATAATATTATATTATACAATATTTTGCACGGGTTTGTCAAGTGAAATGACAAAACAACACCCCAACATTTTAAAAACGCAGGGGTGTAGTGCTTTTATTTAAGATCTGCGGTCGAGGGGTTGTCAATGAGCTTTCCGTCCTCGGTAAAGCGCGAGCCGTGACACGGGCAGTCCCACGTGCGTTCGGCGGCGTTCCATTTAAGCGCGCAGCCAAGATGCGGACACCGTCTCGTCGTAGGCGTCAGAATATTCGCTATTGCCTCGAAGCTATTGACGATAAGCTGCGGATGAAAAACACTTCGCGAGGGCGAGAAAAGCTCCTCATATTTGCTTTTTTTACCCGTCAGCATATCCGTCAATATCTGCGCGGACACCATAGACGAGGTCATTCCCCACTTGTTAAATCCCGTCGCGACGTAAAGCCCGTCCGTGCCCTCGGAATACCTTCCGATATAAGGAATTGAGTCAAGCGACATACAGTCCTGCGTCGCCCACCTGTATTTGATCTTCGCTTGTGGATAATGCTCACCCGCAAATTTTTCAAGAGCGCGATAGCTGCCTCCGTTGCAGCCCGTTCTGTGAGAGCCGCCCCCGAGCAAAAGAAGCTCTCCGTAATTTCGAAACGACAGTCCCGTCAAGCTCTCATCAATATACATTCCGTCCACGTTCTGCGCTCCCTCGAGCGCCAACACGTACGATCTGTGCTGATATAGCTTCAGAGGGTACAATCCGTGCTTGTTTATCATAGGGAAATGCGTCGCGACAACTATTCTCTTGGCGTTTATCTTACCATTTTTCGTGATTGCGCAAAGCCCCCTGAGCTCACGCACCTTGGTGTGCTCGTAAATATTTAGATCAGCCGCGATTTCTCTTACAAATTTTATCGGATGAAGCTGCGCCTGATCCTTGAACCTGAGCGCCGATGAGACCTCAAGCGGCAGCGGCAGAGCCTCCGCCGTCTCCGCGTCAAAGCCCAACCTTTTCAGCACCTCCTGCTCACGCCGAATTTTCCCTTTGCCGTCAAGGGAATAAACGTATGCGTCCTTTGTCTCAAAATCGCAGTCGATATTACGGCAAAGCTCCCTGTATTTGCCGAGCGCGTTCTGATTTGCCTCAAGATACAGACCCGCTTTTTCGAGTCCGTATTTTTTGTAAATTTTATCGTAAATAAGTCCGTGCTGCGAGGTTATTTTCGCAGTCGTGTTCTTGCTGATACCGTCGAAGATCTCCTCTGCCTCCGCAAGCGCGTAATCCACGCCCGCCTCGTGCAGCATATACGCGCAAAGAATGCCCGCCAAACCGCCGCCGACGATCAAAACGTCCGTATTTATATCTTTTTCAAGCGGCTTGAACTTCGGCAAAGATCCGCTCGATACCCATAATGACTCCATATTATCCTCCTGTTTTTTATATTAGTTTTATCGAAAAAACAAAAAATATGTAAGCCTGAAAATTTCAAATTTTATTTCATTCTTTAGTCAGTCTTTAGCGTGAAATTATATAATATTACCGTTAAACCGAACACAGGAGGATTTCCGATGGCATACCAGACGGTATTCAGGCGTTACGAGCTGAAATATTTGCTGACGGCAGAGCAAAAGGAACGAGTTTTGCGCGCTATGTCACCGCATATGGAGCTTGATAAATACGGCAAAACCACAATAAGAAATATATATTTTGACACGGACAGCTACAGGCTCATCCGCCGTTCCATAGAAAGGCCCGCCTACAAGGAAAAGCTGCGTATACGGAGCTATTCACAGGCAACTCCCGAGAGCGCCGTGTTCGTTGAGCTTAAAAAGAAATACGAAAAGATAGTCTACAAGCGAAGACTTGCTTTGAGTGAAAATGATGCTATGGCGTGGGCGTGCGGCAAAGCGCCCTGCCCTGTCAATACTCAAATCTCCCGAGAGATCGACTTCTTTTTAGGCTTCTACGAAAGGCTTAAGCCTATGGTATTCCTCTCCTATGAGCGAGAGGCGTATTACGACAAGGGCGGGGGGGATTTCAGAGTTACCTTCGACGATAATATTTTGTGTAGACGGGAGAACGTAAGCCTCTGCTCGTCCGCATACGGCACGCCTCTTCTCGAGGACGGCCGTGTCTTGATGGAGCTCAAATGCACGGGCGGAATTCCGCTATGGATGGTGGACGTTCTTTCACGCGAGCATATTTATAAAACCTCGTTTTCAAAATACGGGACGGCGTACAGCACGCTGATATTTCCCGAGCTATATTCTGAAAAAGCAATAAAACACAAGGAGATAATTTCAAATGGATGCAATATTTAAAGGACTTTTTGACAACGCTCTTATAACGACGATAAGCGTCGGCGACTTTCTTCTCTGCCTTGGCGTATCGCTCGTATTGGGACTTTTGATGGCAATATCTTACGTGTGGAAAAATCCGCACTCAAAAAGCTTTGTGATAACCTTGGCGCTTCTTCCCGCGGTCGTATGCGTGGTGATTATGATGGTAAACGGCAACATCGGCGCAGGCGTTGCGGTTGCGGGCGCGTTCAGTCTGGTTCGCTTCCGCTCCGCGCCGGGCTCGGCGAAGGAGATCGTCACCATTTTTCTCGCCATGGGAGCGGGACTTATCGCAGGAATGGGATATCTCGCATTTGCCGCGCTCTTCACCGTTATTATGTGCGCGATACTCGTAATTTACACCCTCGCGGCGCAGGGCAGCAAGAGCACGCGCGCTATATACAAAACGATTAAAATAACCATTCCCGAGGACCTCGATTATACGGGCGCGTTTGACGATATTTTTAATGAATATACGAAGAATAGCGAGCTTGTAAAGGTAAAAACTACAAATATGGGAAGCATGTTCCGCCTTACATACAACGTAACGCTCCGCGACGCGTCACGCGAAAAGCAAATGATAGACAAGATACGCGAGCGTAACGGAAATCTTGAAATTATGGTATCAAAGCAGGACACTCACGTGACCGAGCTTTGATGCACGGAGGAAAACACTATGAAAAGAAAGCTTATCCCTTTACTTCTTTGCCTCTCCCTACTGCTTGCGGGCTGCGGTGATAATAACGGCTCATACGACAGCTATACCAATCCCGAGAAAAAGAGCGACGCCGCCGATCTCGGCGACGATAGCAAGACCTTCGGCGACGCTCTCGACGATATAGGCGCGTACGACGGATATTTCGAGGGCGAGGCGGCAGATATTTCCGTAAATTGCGAATCGGGTACGGGAAACGCCTACAAGCTTGAGGGCAACACGCTCACGTTTACCTCAATAGGTGAAGAAACGGTATACTCCATTTCGGGTAATTTCAGCGGAAATATCGTAATTGACGTCGGAGACGACTACAAATTCGAGCTTGAGCTCTGCGGCCTTTCGCTCGTGTGCGACAGCACGAATCCGATTACCGTAATAAGCGGCGACGAGGTTTCGATAAAGGCTAAGAGCGGCACGCAGAATTATATTTACGATAAGCGCGACGCCATTGACGAGACCGACGAGACGCTTTTCTCGGGCGCTATCCATTCGGACGTCGACCTTGAAATTTGCGGCAAGGGCTCTCTCTCGGTTGTATCCGAAAACAACAACGGCATTCATTCCAAGGACGACCTTCAGGTCAAGAACCTGACCCTGCTCGTTTCCTCCGTTGACAACGCGCTCAAGGGTAACGACAGCGTAGAGATAACCGACGCCTACACTACTCTTATCGCGTCGGGCGGCGACGGCATTAAGACTACGAACAGCGATATTTCCGAAAAAGGAAATCAACGCGGAACGGTCTCCATCTCGGGAGGCACACACACGATTTACGCCGCCTGCGACGGAATTGACGCAGCTTACAACGTAAGCATCGACAACGCCGCGACGGTGCTCAATATCTACACCGATAAGTATTCAAATTATTCCGATGAGGTAACGGCAGTCTCCTCGAACCAATATTATATAAGATTTACGAGCAAAAATTACAGCTATTCCGTCAAGTTTATAAACTCCGAGAGCGGTGAGTACGAATGGGTCAACGCCGTTTATCATTCCCAGGTAAGCGGCGGCTGGTCGTCTTACTACTACTATTCCTTCGAAAAGCTTGCGGGATATGACAAAATGCAACTCTTCGTTTACTCCTCGGGTATGGAGCAAGGTCAGGAGACCAAATACGCCGCCGCATCGGATCAGATGACGATAAGCGACTCCTACGATACGATCGCGCTGACAAACTCGGGATACAACTTAACGAATTACACCACGACCGTACAGAACGGCGGCCCAGGCGGCCTAGGCGGTCACGGCGGAGCGGGCGGAATGCAGGACGGTAACACCGACAAGAGCGATTATTCCACCAAGGGCATCAAGGCGGCGAATGAGATCGTCATAAGCAACGGAACCGTAAATATCAAATCCTACGACGACTCCATTCACGCAAATAAGGATACCACTCTCGAGAACGGTGAATCCCCCCTTGGCAACGTCACGATAAACGGCGGCAATATCACGGTATACAGTAACGACGACGGACTTCACGCCGACGGAGCGCTTTCGATAACCGCAGGCACCGTAAGCGTAACAAACTCCTACGAGGGCATTGAGGGCTCGACCGTGAGCATCAGCGGCGGTTACGTTTCGGTCAACTCAAAGGACGACGGAATAAACTCCACAGCCACCTCGGGCACGGGTGTAACTATCGGAGGCGGCACGCTCTATATCTATTGCAGCGGCGACGGCATCGACTCCAACAGTAAAACCTCATATAGCGGAATCGTATTCAAGAACGGAAACGCGATTATCATCTCGAATTCCAGCGGAAATTCCGCCATTGACACCGAGCAGGGCTACACCTACGAGGGCGGAGCTGTCGTAGCTATTATGCCTCGCGGAGGTATGACGAGCGAAGCCACTCATTGTAAGAACTTTTCAAGCATCGGCAAATCCTCGCAAACGTCTCTTACAAAGGACGGCTTCCTTGTGGTAGGGATCGGCGAAGGAACCGCTACGATAAAGATGCCCGTATCTATATCCGCAAACATCATCGTGCTTGGCGACACGTCTCCAAGTATTAAGACCCAATCCTCCGCTTCGGCAGAGCTTGATGCTAACGGCGTCGCTTGGAATTAAAATTTACAAGTACCGCTTGATATAGCTTCACAAAAGTGGTATAATCAAATAAACCGAAGGAAAGGAGAGGTTCTATGCGGTTACTTGTTGCAGAGGACGATAAAAAGCTCCTCAAAACGCTTACCCATCTGTTTCAAATGAATAACTATATCGTTGACGGGGTTGACAACGGCAAAGACGCTCTCGATTTTGCTCTGAGCGGAGAATACGACGGCCTCGTGCTTGACATTATGATGCCCGGAATGGACGGCATTTCGGTATTGAAGGCCATCAGGGAAAAGGGTGTCACCACCCCTGCCCTTTTCCTCTCCGCAAGAACCGAGGTCTATCAAAAAGTAGAGGGGCTTGACGCGGGAGCTGACGATTATCTCCCCAAGCCCTTCTCCACCCCCGAGCTTCTCGCCCGCGTCCGCGCTATGCTTCGCAGAAAGGATAATTTCACACCCGACGTGCTCTCCTTTGGCGAGCTTACCCTTAACCGTTCAACCTACGAGCTTTACTATAATGGCAAAAAATCATCCCTCAGCGGCAAGGAATTCCAGGTTATCGAGATGCTGATGCAGCGCCCAAATATGCTCGTCAGCACCGAGGAATTCATAACTCATATCTGGGGCTGGGAAACCAACGTGGATACAAGCGTGGTCTGGGTACACATTTCAAATATCCGTAAAAAGCTGGACGCCCTGGGCGCTCCCATAAAAATACGCTTCGCGCGTAACGCGGGATATATTTTGAAGGAGGAGCCATGATAAATAAGCTTCAACGTAAGCTAATGCTTATCTGTACGATTTCGGTGCTTGCGGTCATAGCTCTCATCTTTGCGATGATACTCGCCTTGAACGTGTCGTCTATGAACAATAATCTCGACATTTTGGCAGACACCGTTTCCGAGGGTGGCGGAAGATTCCCCTCCTCATTTGAAGACAGTCGCAAGCTTGACGCAAGCCCCCCTGACGGCAATCGGGATTTTGGATTTATCACACCCGAAACGCCCTTTGCCACCCGTCATTTTACAGTTATGTTCGACAAGAACGGCGAGGTTATAACGACCAACACCGAGGCCATATATTCAATCTCCGACAAGCTCGCCGTGGAGTATGCAAAAAGAGCGCTCTCGGGCAAGGCGGCAAGAGGTTGGATAGGCAATTACAGATACAAGGTATTCTCCGCTGAGCTCGGCGCGGGAGTCGTATTTATCGACGGCAGTACGAGTCGCGCCTCGGTCGTACAGTCAATGACGATCGCAGGCTGTGTTCTGCTCGGCTGTGCGGCGCTTGTGCTTGTTTTGATACTTCTTCTGTCAAAGCGCGCGGTCAAGCCTATCGCGGACAGCTACGAAAAGCAAAAGCAGTTTATTACCGACGCGAACCACGAGCTCAAGACCCCCCTTACCCTTATTCTCGCAAACCTCGATATCGCCGAGGCCGAGCTTGGCAAAAACGAATGGCTTGACGATATCCGAACCGAAGGACACCGTATGGCCGAGCTTGTAAATCAGCTCGTTACTCTCTCGCGTATGGATGAGGAAAAGCAGCCGATCGACACCTCCGAGCTGAACATAAGCGACATCATAGCTGATGCCGCATCGGAATTTGCTCCCTTAGCGGAAAGCAAGGGCAAGGCGCTTACGGCGAGCATAGAACCGAGCATCAAATACTGCGGCGATGAGGCGCTCATGCGCAGACTCATTTCCATTCTTCTCGACAACGCCGTAAAATACTGTGACGACGGAGGCGAGATCGAGATAAAGCTCATAAAGCACCGCCATATAATTCTGACAGTTGAAAACACTTACGCCGCCGTGGGCGAAACCCAGCTCAACCGACTTTTCGACCGCTTCTACCGAGCCGATAAGGCGAGAACCTACACGGGCGGCTACGGCGTAGGACTTTCTATCGCAAAGGCAATTTGCGAAAAGCATAAGGGCGACATTTCCGCCTACAAAAAGGACGGCTCCCATATCGGGTTTAAGGTTCTCCTGTAAAATAGCGCATATTCTATGTTTTGGAGATTATTATGGAAAAATTGCAAAAAGGACGCAACGTCCATCTTGATATTTTCAAATACTTTCTTTGCTTTCTTGTTATAGCAATTCATTTGGCGGGAGAGAGTTATCCTCATTTTCCTCTTTACCGATTAGCTGTGCCAATGTTCTTTATGATAAGCGGATATTTTAATTATACGCAAGACGCGGCACGCCTTAAACAGAAAGCCCTCTCATTTATCAAACGCACCGCAAAGTATATGATAATTGGATTCTTAATTTACATTGTTTTCGACTTTATTATGTGCTTTATTCAGGGGAACGGGGTTGGTTATTATTTTACGACCTTATTTTATGAGGACTTTTTGCTTGAATTCGTATTTCTCAACCGTCCCATAACCTACACGGGTGCACAGTTATGGTTCTTGATAGCGCTGTTTATCGTTTCGCTTATCCACTATGTGATAGTAAAGTTTAACAAGTTACATTATTACAAATTTATAATCCCCATTTGTTACGCAATATATTTCTTCTTTGCCGGCTATATGTACCTTTTTCAAAACACGGATATGCCGATACGTTATACGCGCAACGCCTGGTTCTTTGGCTTGCCAAACTTTGCCCTTGGCTTCACCATAGCAAAATTCAACTTCCACAAAAAGAATTGGTATAAATACGTATATCTTGCCCTCGGTGTGCTTTTCTTCTTTTTACAGATTTGCGAATACAATATCGTAAAGACTGAAAACATCTCTCTTGAAATGTATATCAGTAGTGTTTTATCTGCGGTGTTTTTATTGCAATTTTTCCTTGGCATCAAACGAGCAAACTGCCACTTTTACTATAAATGGATAGGTAACAACGCCCCTTTTTACATCTACATATTGCACATGGCGGTTGCAGTTGTTTTGTCCAAGTTATTCAACTTCTCAAATCTTATGCTTAAATGTACAGTCGTACTTGCAATATCGTTTATTATTTATGAAATATGCTACCTTTTGTTATTACTATATAAGCATATTAAGCGCCATCACGAACTAAAAGCCTAATTTTAAACCTTATCAAAAGCTTCTTGGAGTATTAGTCTTTCCAAAAGAAAAGCGACAGAAAGCGCAAAAACACAGGGGCGACATTTCCGCCTACAAAAAGGACGGCTCCCATATCGGGTTTAAGGTCGCGCTGTAAAAAAAGAGGGTTCTGCCCTCTTTTTTCTTTAAATGCATTCACACAAAACACTTGAAATTAACGGTAAGATTTGATATAATGGTCGTATAATATATTATCAAAAGAGGCTCAATATGTCAAATAACAAAGAAATGCTCGGCACCGCTCCAATAGGCGGACTGCTATTTAAATTAGCTCTTCCCACGGTAGTTGCCCAACTGATAAATATGCTCTATAATATTATTGACAGAATATATATCGGGCACATGGCAGACGTAGGCGATATGGCTCTTACCGGTATTGGCGTTTGTATGCCGATCATTCTTATCGTGTCTGCGTTTGCCGCGCTCGTTGGCTCGGGCGGAGCGCCGAGAGCCTCAATATTTATGGGCAAAAGGGATCTCGAAGGTGCCGAGAGGACGCTCGGCGGATGCTTTACTCTGCAAATAATAGTTTCTGCCATTTTGACGGCAGCTCTGCTCATCTGGAACCGCGACCTTCTTCTTCTGTTTGGCGCAAGCGAAAATACTATCGGCTATGCCAACGAATATATGAACGTGTATGCGATCGGTACTGTTTTCGTCCAGCTTACTCTTGGAATGAACGCCTTCATTTCAGCGCAGGGCTTTACGAAATTTTCAATGCTTTCCGTCATCATCGGCGCTGTGTCGAACATAATTCTCGATCCGATATTCATTTACGGACTCGGAATGGGCGTTTCGGGAGCGGCTCTTGCAACGATCATTTCGCAGGCGCTCTCCTGCATTTGGGTGGTTGCATTCCTTTGCGGCAAAAAAACCATTCTTCGCATAAAGGTGAAAAATCTCGCGCCCGCGCCAAAGGTGATCCTTCCCTGCATCGCGCTCGGAACCGCAACGTTTATTATGCAGGCGAGTGAGAGTGTGATCGCGATCTGCTTCAATTCCTCGCTTCTGAAATACGGCGGAGACCTCGCAGTAGGAGCTATGACCATACTAACAAGCGTTATGCAATTTGCTATGCTCCCCCTCCAGGGTATCGCGCAGGGCGCACAGCCTATTATCAGCTACAACTATGGAGCGAAGAACGTCGCCAGAGTAAAGAAAATATTCAAGCTTCTGCTTACGATCTGCCTTATCTATTCGGCAAGCATGTGGTGCGCGGTCATGCTCTTCCCACGCGCGTTCGTTTCAATTTTCACACCCGACGCAACGCTTATTGATTTCGCTTCAAGAATGCTCCGCATCTACTTTGCGGGAATGATCATCTTCGGCATACAGACCGCATGCCAAATGGCGTTTGTTTCCCTCGGAAACGCCGCCTCGTCGGTTGCCGTTGCGGTTATGAGAAAATTCGTGCTTTTAATTCCGCTTATTTATATCATCCCGAATTTTGTGGCAGACAAAACGGTCGGTGTGTTTATTGCCGAGCCGATAGCCGATATCCTGGCGGTTACGTTTACGTCAATACTGTTCTATTTCCAATTCAGATCCGCGCTTCGCAAAATATCACCGAACGAGAGCGCTCGCAAGGAGGAATAAAAACAGCGGGGCTTGGCGATCGCCAAGGCTAGTAATCCCTTATTTATTCGCCGAAAAAAATGAAGCCTATGGTCTAAGAGAGCCGAAAACGACATCCAATTGCAAATACGCTCCCGTCTTTACGGGAAAGTATAAAAAATCGGGCAGACCGCAGTCTGCCCGATTTTATTATAAATCAAATATCAGTTTACCCCTCCCTCTCGCGGGGATAAGCCGTTAATGCGCCTTGCGCTCGGAATGACTGGAATGTGCGCTCCCCTCAATTTTCCGCCGCAATTTTAATTTTCTCAACGTCGCAATGCTCATCTGCTCTGCAAATAAACTGCTGAACTACGTACATAACGACAAGATAGATCGAAAGATTATTTATAATATATACCATACGGTATGTCAGCCATGATATTACACCCATTACGATCACAGCCCAAACAAACGTTGCGGGCCAAAGATGATGAACCCATGCTATTCTTGAAATAGGCGTGTAAAGCGGACTTTCGGGAGAGATGGAAATCAATATAAAGGACAGTAACGGAACAACGATCATTCCTCCCACTATTACAAAGCCATCGGAATATAAAAGCCTTTTTAACTTGTTTTTCATTTCTTATTCATTTAGACGTAAAACGTATTTCCTTTCACTCTTTCAACATATTATACGCCGTTTTTTTAAGTGAATTAAAATTTTACAGCTTTTTGCTTTGTATAAGGCGATATATGTTAAAATCGAAGCATTACGTAGGTTCTTTTTTATGAAATGAAAATTCCAAAAAATGTTGACAAGCAAGAAAATATTTGATATAATATCATAGTTGAATATCGAGGTGTGGCGCAATTGGGGACGTCGCCGAAGCGCCGCCTGCGGCGGATGCAGCGAGGCGTAAGAAGTGGCAGCAGCTTGGCGATGGCAAGCAGCGAAGCGCACGACGGCAGAGCCTTAGTTGCAACGGGAAGCGCGCTAGCTTTGGGAGCGTGCAGGCAGTTCCTGTCTTTTCATTTTCGGG
>CAZMKU010000035.1:0-14788 GCA_964567085.1 uncultured Clostridium sp. | reverse complement strand
CACTCAAGCTCCCACGGAGGAACCTACTGAAGATCCCACGGAAGCTCCCACCGAGGAACCTACGGAAGAACCTACGGAAGAACCTACGGAAGCCTCCTCGACGGAAGAAACGACTCCCGTGGAGACTACCACCGATGAGGAGACTACTACTGAAGAGTCTACGACCGAAAGAACTCCCGATATTGACGGACTTGATATTGATTCGAGCAATATGCACGGAAATATGCAGAATATTTTCGAGGGAGATACGGTATATTATGAGACCGTAATGTTTATTAACAAGGGCGAAACGAAGGCGCTTCTTTTCCCGATAGACGAGATCGTTTCCGTTCAGCGCTACGACGGCAGAATTACGTACGAGGAGGGTAAGGACTATACCGTAGTTGACGGTATGCTCCACATTCCCACAACGTCAACTATCAGCGTAATTTCGAACAACACCTATTACAATTACGCAAATGCCATGATATATGAAAAGTATAACGGTACTGACGTTTCTGTATATTGGGGTGAGGGCTCTGTGTTTACACAGTGGCAGATCCGCGTTACCTATAAGCATTCAACGACGTGGGACGGCTTTGATCAGGAGACCTACGCTAAGAATTTTGAGGGACTTATCAGAAAGCTTATGGCAGGTGAGGATGTTACCTTCATTTTCTACGGCGACAGTATTACCTGCGGAGCAAACTCCAGCTGGTACGTAGGCTTACCCACAACAAACTGGGAAAATCCCAAGAAGGCGTTTTATCAGTGGAGCTATTCAATGCTCTTTACGCAGGCCTTGGCTGATCTTTTCGGATATACGATCCATTTCGTTGACGTCTCGGGTCTCAATTCCTTGATCAAGGCTCCGCCCGAGGATTACGTCGGAGGCACAAACGGTACGATAACCTACATAAATCCATCCGTTGGCGGTTGGACGTCGGCGTCGGGAGTATCAAACTTTGATAATTTCATCAAGCCTTATATTGAGCAGTACGGCTGTGATCTGCTCGGAGTTGCGTTCGGTATGAACGACGCGGCTGTTGCTCCGACGGTTACTGCGGCTAACGTACAGAGTATTTATCAGAGAGCTATGGCGCTTGACAGCGATTTTTACGGACTCGTTATTTCCACGATGGTGCCTAACAACGAGTCGACGAACGGCTGGTACGGAAATCAGTATTTGCAGGAGGCAGAGCTTGAGGGAGTCGTTGATTACTTGAATGAAAATGGCGTAGGCGCAGGTCTTGCGAGAGTTACCTCGGTAAGTCTTTCCATGCTTGAGGTGAAGAGCTTCCGCGATTATTCGGGTAATAACATAAATCACCCGAACGACTTTATGATGAGAGTTTACGCGCAGACCTGTCTGCAGGCGTTTATCGGATACGAAAATATGAAATAAAAAAATGCCCGAGAAATCGGGCATTTTTTATACGGGTAGGCAATTGGTTGCAGACGTTCAATGTAGGGGACGACGTCCCCTACAAATAAAAGCGGCGGGAGTGAACCCCCGCCCTACGAAACGGACCGCCGTGGACGTCGCCCCTACGTATTAAATGTATTGTTTTAAAGCTTTGTACAACTCCTCGTCGTACGTTACGATAATCGAGATTTCATCGCGGACGATAAGCTCAATGAATTTCTCACAGTCGAAAACCGTGTTGTATTTATATCTTTTGAGATTTTTTCGTTTTTTTGCTTCTTCTCTGGCATTTTCGGGTGTGATAATTTTAATTTCTGTAACCTCCGAAAGAGAAATATGGCAAACCTTTATCTCCCGCTTTCCGTGAAATTCAAATACAGCAAGGTCGGGTACATTTTCGCCCTCCGAAATAAATATATTCACGGTGTATTCCTTTAAAACGAACGCCGTCGCGATATAGATAGCCGCGCCGATAAACAAAAATCCGATTATCTGAATTATGGATCTTCCCTTGACCGAGGGAGCTAAAAATAGAAATCCTATGCCTAAAATAAACTGCATAGTCATTACAAGCTTTGCTTTTTTGTTTTGGGTTTTGAGAGTTTTTTTGAACATATATTTTCCCTCTGGTAAATTTGCGGCTTCAGTAAAACCGAAGCCGCATTTTTGTATTTTTAGATCTTCTTTGTTCCCTCGAAGGAGAGATGTGCGTTACCCGTAAGAGTTACGTTATTTTCGTAAACGCAAACGGTGAGGTCGCCGCCGCGAACCTTGACGGTAATATCCTTACCCATCTCGCAAAGACCGTTTCTGACCGCCGCAGCTGCCGCCGCGCACGCGCCCGTACCGCAAGCGAGAGTCTCACCCGCGCCGCGTTCCCAAACGCGCATCTTGATCGTTCTGTCATTTACGACTCTTACGAATTCAACGTTGGTTCTGTCGGGGAAAAGGGGAGAGAATTCAAACTCGGGGCCGATCTTGTCGATATCAAGGTCGTCAACTCGGTCTGCGAATACGACTGTGTGGAGGTTACCGAGAAGCAGGCAGGTTACGTCGTAGCTGCTCTCGCCGATCTGAATCGTCTTGTTTACAACCTCGCCGTCAGCCTCAAAATCAATGGGAAGCTTGTTGGCGTCAAAGGTATACTCACCCGCTTCAACGGTTACAGAGCCGACCTCCTCGTTAGCCAAGATAGCGTGAACTGAGCGAGGACCGCTCCAGGTGTCGATAGTAAAGTCGCAAACCTCAACGATACCGTTATCGTAAAGGTATTTAGCAACGCAGCGGAGCGCGTTTGCGGCAAGCTTGCCTTCGCTTCCGTCGCTGTTGAATATTCTCATCTTGGAGTCGCTGTGGCTACTTCTTTCAACAAGGAGAAGACCGTCGGCGCCGATACCCGTGTGTCTGTTACAGAGCTGGAGAGCCAAGGATTCGGGGCAACGAATGCTTCCGTCGCGGTTGTCAACGAGAATATAGTCGTTTCCGAGAGTTTCCATCTTGTAGAACTTGAGGTTCATACGTTCGCTTCTCATATTGTTGAGGTCAACGAGCTCGGTGTTAAGCTCGCTCCATCTGCCCGCAACCGCGTCAGCGAGCGCGTTTGCAGTATCAATTGCGGAGAATACCGCGATATTGAGCTGGATAGCCTTTCTGTGAATTGAGATAAATTCATCAACCGTGCCGTCAACGATAGCGCCCGTGTAGACGATATAGCTGATCTTGCCCGATTCCATAAGATTCCATACGTCGTCGGAATCGAATACGTTGGGAACGGTTATAACGTCGATACCGAGGCGCGCGATAGATGCCGCCGTACCCGGTGTCGCGTAGATATTTACGCCGAGGTCGTAGAACTTCTTTGCAACCGAAACTATGTCGTTGTAGTCGTGATCCTCGCAGGAGAGGAATACGCCGACGCCCGTGTTCTTTTCGGGGTCGATGAGCTTGTAGCCCGCCGCGATGATACCCTTGTAGATAGCTTCGTTGAGAGTTTTACCGATACCGAGAACCTCGCCCGTGGACTTCATTTCGGGGCCGAGCTGTGTATTTACGTCGTTGAGTTTTTCAAAGGAGAATACGGGAACCTTAACCGCAAAGTAGGGAGGAACCTTGTAAAGACCCGTGCCGTAGCCGAGGTATGCAAGCTTTTTGCCTATCATAACCTTGGACGCGAGATCGACCATGGGAACGCCCGTAACCTTACTGATGTAGGGAATAGTACGGGATGCTCGGGGGTTGACCTCGATTACGTAAAGCTCGTTGTTGTAGATAAGATACTGAATGTTTACAAGACCCTTTGTGCCGAGCTTGAGCGCCAAGGTAGTCGAGCAATCAATTATCTTCTGGCGCATAGCGTCCGTGAGATTGTAGGGGGGATAAACCGCGATGGAGTCGCCCGAGTGGATACCCGCGCGCTCGATGTGCTCCATAATACCTGGGATGAGAACGTCCTCGCCGTCCGAGATAACGTCAACCTCAAGCTCCGTGCCGCACATATATTTGTCAACGAGAACGGGGTTTTCGATGCCCGTGGACAGAATCTTGTCCATATAAGCCTCGATATCCTTTTCCTCGTGAGAGATAACCATGTTCTGACCGCCGATAACGTAGGAGGGACGAACTAAGACGGGATAACCGATATTTTCAGCTGCTTCAAGAGCTTCTGCCTTTGTCATAACGCCAACGCCCGAGGGACGCTTGATGCCGCATTCCTCAAGGAGCGCCTCAAATCTCGCTCTGTCCTCCGCCATGTCAATGCCGTCAGCGGAAGTTCCGAGTACGGGAATACCCTTCTTGTCAAGGAAGTTTGTGAGCTTTATCGCCGTCTGACCGCCGAATGCAACAACGACACCGATAGGCTTTTCAAGCTGAATAATGTCGTAAACGTCCTCGGGAGTGAGGGGCTCAAAATAAAGTCTGTCGGCAATATCGAAGTCGGTGGAAACTGTTTCGGGGTTGTTGTTGATGATAGCTACGTCGTAGCCCATTTCCTTGAGCGCCCAAACGCAGTGAACCGAGGAGTAGTCGAACTCGATACCCTGACCGATACGGATAGGACCTGAACCAAGAACAACAACTGTTTCCTTTTCGTGATTGAGGAAGTGTCTCGCTTCGTCGTGCTCGATATCGTCGTGCGTGCCGTAGAAGTAGGGCTTTTCTGCCGCAATCTCGCCCGCGCAGGTGTCAACCATCTTGTAAGCGGATGCTCTGTGAGCGGGAAGCGTTGCGCCCGAAAGTCTTGTGAGCGCGTCGTCGGTGTAGCCGAGCTTCTTTGCCTTGATATAGGTTTCCTCGTCCATCTGCTGTCCTGCGAGTGTGGAGAGGAATTCTTCAAACCTTGCGAGCTTCAAGAGCTTGCACAGGAAGAACTTGTCTATTTTTGTGATATTGTAAATGTCTTCAATGGATACGCCTGCCTTGAGAGCCTCGAATACTCTGAAAAGGCGCATATCGTCAGTCTTTTTGAGGGATTCAAGCGCGTTATCTCCGAGAAGCGACGCCTTGGGATTGAGCGTGTCAAGACCGATCTCCGCGCCGCGAACAGCCTTCATGAGAGCTTCCTCAAACGAGGGAGCGATGGACATAACCTCGCCTGTCGCCTTCATCTGCGTGCCGAGCTTTCTCTGGGACTGCGCAAACTTGTCGAAGGGCCACTTCGGAACCTTAAGAACTACATAGTCAACCGAGGGCTCAAAGCAAGCGTAGGTCTTGCCTGTGATCTCATTTTTGATCTCATCAAGCGTGTATCCGAGCGCGATCTGCGCGGAAACCTTGGCGATGGGATAACCCGTTGCCTTGGAAGCGAGCGCGGATGAACGGGATACACGGGGGTTAACCTCGATTACGGAATAAGTGTCGGAGTTAGGGTCAAGCGCGAACTGACAGTTGCATCCGCCTTCAATGCCGAGCTCCTCAATAATGTCGAGAGCGGCAGTGCGGAGCATATCGTATTCCTTCTTTGCGAGGGTAAGCGCGGGAGCGCAAACTATGGAGTCGCCCGTGTGAACGCCGACGGGGTCGAAGTTTTCCATAGAGCAGATCGCGATCTTATTACCCGCGTGGTCGCGCATAACCTCGAATTCGATCTCCTTCCAGCCGTAGATATATTTTTCAACGAGGATCTGTGTGATAGGGGACTGCTCGAGGCCGTTTGCCGCAACCTCGTTCATTTCCTCCTCGTTGTAAGCAACGCCGCCGCCAAAGCCGCCGAGAGTGAACGCGGGACGAATGATCACGGGGTAGCCGATCTTCTCGGCAATTGCCTTGGATTCCTCGAGTGTCGTAGCAATATCCGAGGGAACGAGGGGCTGACCGATCTTGATCATCGTGTCCTTGAATAGCTCTCTGTCCTCTGCCTTGATGATAGCCTCGGCGTCCGTGCCGAGCAGGCGAACGCCGTGCTCCTCAAGCCAGCCTTCCTTGTGAAGCTGCATAGCGAGGGTAAGGCCTGTCTGACCGCCAAGCGTTGCGAGAATGGAATCGGGTCTTTCTTTTTCTATAATTCTTTTAACCGTTGCAAGCGTGAGGGGCTCGAGATAGATCTCGTCAGCCATAGCCTTGTCGGTCATGATGGTTGCGGGGTTGGAGTTGAGAAGGATGGTTTCAATACCGCGGGACTTGAGAACGCGGCAGGCCTGAGCGCCCGCGTAGTCAAATTCGGCAGCCTGTCCGATAACGATAGGACCTGAGCCGATAACCAAAACCTTTTTTATGGATCTATCGAGCGGCATATTATTTCTCCTCCTTGTTCTTGAATTCGTCCATTAAGGCAACGAAGCGTTCGTACATAACTCTGTTGTCGCGGGAGCGCGAGGTCGCCTCGGGCAAGAACTGACAGGTGATAGCGAGCTTTTCGTCGTAGTCGATACCCTCAACCGTGCCGTCGTTGTGGTTTACGTAGCGAATTGACGCGAAGGACGGAAGAGTTGCGGGAAGAACCGTATAGCGGTGATTCTGGGAGGTTATATAAACACGTCCCTCCTTTACGTCGCGCACGGGCTGATTTGATCCGCGGTGGCCGTATTTGAGCTTTGCGGTAATCGCGCCTGCGGCGGTCGCGAGAAGCTGATGACCCAGAGAAATACCGAAAATGGGGAGCTGTCCGAATATCTTACGAAGCTCGAGAGTGATCTTTATATTATCCTTGGGGTTGCCCGGGCCGTCGGAGAGAACGACACCGTCAAAGCCGCCCGAAAGGATCTCGGAAGCGGGCGTGAAAGCGGGGAAAACCGTTATATTGCAGCCCATATTCAAGAGAGAGTCGATAGTGGACTTCTTTACGCCGAAGTCGTAGAGAGCTACGTTGTACTTGGGGCTTTCGCATTCGTACCTTTTCACCTTGTCCGTCGTTACCGCCTCAACCGCATTCTCAACCTTGTAGGTGAGAACCTCGTCGGGAACGATGGGGTCGGGAAGAGCGTCTGTGATAATAGCGTTCATAACGCCGTATTCACGAATGATCTTTGTGAGCGCGCGGGTGTCAACACCGCAAACGCCAACGACTCCGTTTTCCTTGAGCCACGAGTCAAGAGTGCCCTCGCAGCGATAGTTGGACGGGTCTTCACAGAATTCGCGAACGATATAAGCCTTGGGATAAAGCTTTTCGGATTGCATATCGGCGGGTATAACTCCGTAGTTGCCGATAAGAGGAAACGTTCCTACCACGATCTGACCGTAGTTTGCAGGGTCAGTCAGGGTCTCAAGGTAACCGACAACACCGGTAGTGAAAACGATCTCACCGACCACTCGGTCATCTGCCCCGAACGATCTTCCCTCGAAAACGTGTCCATTCTGTAAAATGATGTAGACTTTTTTCATAATACGTCTGCCTTTCTTGGAGCAAAGCTCCAATTATGAAGTTGATTTTTACTGCCGACGCCATCTGCCCGCCTGCAGTAAAGAAATTTAAAGTGAGAAAATTTCAAGATTGTCCTACTTTCCCATTCTAATATTCTTATATAATTATATACCTTATATATATATTTGTCAAGTAAAACAGGTGAGAAAATATAGATTTTTCAAAGGAAAAGTATGTATATAGCGCAGAATGCAGAGTTGTAGGGGTCGGCGCTTCGACGACCTGCAAGTGCAGAATGCAGAGCGCAGAGTTAAAACAAAGTTTGTAGGGGCGTTCTCGCCGTGTTTGAAAGCCCTCTCCCACAGAAGAAGGCAAAGAATTAACCGCGCCGCTTCGCTACGTCCTTGACGACTCGAAAAGCCTTTTCCTTTCGACTGTGAAACGGCAAGAAAAAAGGCGGAAAATCCGCCTTTTTATCATATTTTGTTTTTTATAAATTCAATCAGATCAGCTTCGTTATTCTTCTCGGGAAATTCAATTACAAGCTCGAGAGCAGCCGTGAGATAAGAGCTTATTTTGTGTTTTTCCACACCGAGGGATATAAGATGAGTTCCGTTTATGGCAAGTCCCGAAATGCTTACGCAGGCATTGTGGGAAATCTCTTTTTCCACAAGGGATTTCAGCGACATTCGCCCGTGAAATCCACACACCTCGCGCGCCATATCTCCGTAGTATCTTATCGTCCTTCTCGCCAAAGCTTCGCTGTCGTTCTGACCGTCAAAAATAGGCTTTTCCATAAGCATTTTGATTCCCGAAGCCTGCTTTTTTGAAAGCTTCAGGGCGGCGAGGTCGACCCCTTGTGTGCCTGAGAGCAGCGCCGCCATTCTCGATTCGAAGGTCGCGGGAACGGAGAGCAGGGAAATTCTCGGCTTTTTGAGACCTTTAATAAGATAGTTTTCAAGACCTAATTTGAATATATTTTTGACGCCGTCGTCCGCGCCGCCCGACGTGATTATTTTTGATATTTCGGTCATTTTTCGCTCCATAGATACGTTTGCAAGCCCCTTTTTTGTGATGAAAGCCGCGTCAAACGTGGACTTTTCAATTTTAAAGCCAAGCGTTGCGGAAAAACGAAGCGCGCGGAGTATGCGGAGGGCGTCCTCGCAAAATCTTTCCTTGGGGTTACCCACACAGCGAATGATTTTGTTTTCTATGTCGTTGATGCCGCTAAATATGTCAATAAATTCGCCGTCAGGATGAGCCGCAATAGCGTTTACGGTAAAGTCGCGGCGGGAAAGATCGTCGCGGATATCCCCTGTAAACTCAACGAAATCGGGGTGTCGCGAGTCTGAGTAGCTTCCCTCAATTCGATAAGTCGTGCATTCGTACGTCACTCCGTCGAGAAGAACCGAGACCGTGCCGTGCTTCAGTCCCGTGGGGATGGTTCTGATTCCCTCGAGCGTGAAAATCTCAAGCATTTCGTCGGGGGTAGCGGACGTTGTAATATCCCAATCGACGGGATCTCTTTCCATTATCGAATCGCGTACGCAACCGCCGACCGCGTATGCGCTTTTATTGTTTTTATTTAAAATTCCGATAATTTTTATTACGTTGTCGGGAAAAATAATCTGCATCGTAAGCCCCCTTTCTTTTGTGTGTAAGTATATTATACTATAAATTTTTAGTTTCGTCAACAATCAAATAAGTGCAGAGCAGATGAAGTGCAGAGTACAGAGTACAGAGTGCAGAGTGCGGAGTTGTAGGGGTCGGCGCCTCGACGACCCGCAAGTGCTAATGAAACCTCCCTCCGAGAGGGAGGGGGACCGCCAGAGGTCCTCAAAACGAATGAAATGAGTTTTGAGGTTCTCGCGATGGCGGTGGAAGGAGCCTGCGCGGATTCGGGATGCCGAGGACGTCGTCCCACTGCGAATTTTGTTTCAACTCTGCATTCCGCACTCTTAACTCTGCACTCAAAAAAGCCCGCCGAAGCGGGCTTTTTATCAAAGTGTTCCTGACGATCCAAGCACGTTTTTGATCTTGTGCTGAACCATTTTCTTGACCTCGGTTCTTGCTTCCTTGAGATAAACTCTGGGGTCGAAAGCGTCGGGCTTGTCATTGAATACTCGACGGATACCCGCGGTCATAGCGATACGGATGTCGGAGTCGATATTGATCTTGCAAACCGCCATCTTTGCCGCCTGACGAAGCTGCTCCTCGGGAATACCGATAGCGTCGGGCATCTTGCCGCCGAGCGCGTTGATCTCTGCTACGAGATGCTGGGGCACGGACGAAGCTCCGTGAAGAACGATGGGGAATTCGGGGAGTCTCTTTTCGATCTCCTCGAGAATATCAAAGCGAAGGGGCGGGGGGACGAGAATGCCCTTTTCGTTTCTTGTGCATTGCGCGGGTGTGAATTTGTACGCGCCGTGGCTTGTACCGATAGAGATAGCGAGGGAGTCAACGCCCGTTCTGGTAACGAAATCCTCAACCTCCTCGGGACGGGTGTAGGTAGAATGAGCCGCAACGACGTCGTCCTCGATTCCCGCGAGAACGCCAAGCTCACCCTCAACAACGCAGCCGTGCGCGTGAGCGTATTCAACTACCTTTTTCGTAAGAGCGATATTGTCCTCGTAAGCGTGGTGTGAGCCGTCGATCATAACGGACGTAAAGCCGCCGTCGATACAGGATTTGCAAAGCTCGAACGTATCGCCGTGGTCGAGGTGGAGAGCGAGGTCAATGCCCGAGGAAGCGATCGCCGCGTTAGCGAGACCGAGCAGATATTCGTGACCCGCGTACTTTCTCGCGCCCGCCGAAACCTGAAGGATGACGGGGGATTTTTCCTCTGCCGCCGCGTCGGTGATAGCCTGGATGATTTCCATGTTGTTGATGTTGAAGGCGCCGATGGCGTAGCCGCCCGCGTATGCCTTTTTGAACATTTCTTTGGTTGTTACAAGTGCCATAATGTATTCTCCGTAATAAGTTTTTTACACCCTTATATTTTAACACATTTTTATAAATAAATCAAGTGCTAAATAGATAAATATTTAACTTTTTGTCGGGAGAATTCGATTTGGGAGAATTATTTTACCTCGTTGTTGCCTTGTACTGCGACCGCGCCTTGATTTTGTATTACAGGAACGCGATGAGGATCTTCTGCGGGCGCGTGCTCGGGAGAGAGCCCGAAGCTTACGGCGATCGCTGAATTCACCTTCATCATCACGTCGTCGTCAAGATGTCCCATTTTTTCTTTTAAGCGCCGCTTGTCGAGCGTTCTTATCTGCTCGAGAAGAATTACCGAATCCTTCTGAAGACCTACCTTGTCCTTGTAAATATCAATATGTGTCGGAAGACGGGCCTTGCCCATTTTAGATGTAATTGCCGCCGCGATAACGGTGGGGCTGTGCTTGTTTCCCACATCGTTCTGAACGATAAGAACGGGCCGCAGTCCGCCTTGCTCCGAGCCAATTACAGGACTCAAGTCCGCGTAAAAAATATCTCCTCTTTTTATTTGTTGGATCATGATGCTTCTCTTTTCTTCTTTTATTGTCTTCGAGAATAGTTTTGACAGAGTATAGCCATCTTTAAACACTTGAATAAATAAAAAATTAAACGGAGGTCTTATTCCATTTTATGAAATTTGCGCGAGTTTGGCGACTACTTGACAGATGGGGAGTTTTGGTGTATAATATAGAATGGATTAAAACGCGAATATATAAAAGAGGAACAAAAAAATGATGAAGAAAACAAACGTAGCAATAGTAGGCGGCGGCATCGGCGGTCTTATGGCGGCTTATGAATTAAAGCAGAACAACCCCGCTCTTGACGTAACTATTATCGAGCTCGGTCACGAGCTTGAAAAGAGAAAGTGTCCCGCAGGACACAATAAGGCGTGCGTACACTGTAAGGTCTGCTCTATTACGGGCGGATATGCGGGCGCTGGCGCGTTTTCCGACGGTAAATTCAATATCGGTACGGCTTACGGCGGATATATGGGCGACGAGCTTGGCGAGACGCTCGCTATGAAGTATATAAACAAGGTGGACTCGGTGCTCGAATCCTTTGCGGACGACTACCCCGAGCTTTACCGCTCCAACGAGGAGCTCAAGCTCAAGTGTCTTCAGAACAATCTCCGCCTGCTTGATATGAACGTTCGTCATCTCGGAACGGACAAGAATTTCAAGACCATGCAGAAGCTTATCGCATGGCTCGGAGAGCACGGCGTTACTATGCTCTCGGGTACGGAATGTAAGTCGGTTGACCGTGAGGGCGATACGTATATTCTTAATATTATCAAGCACAATATTGCAGACACCATCGAGGCTGATAAGATAATTATCGCGACGGGCAGAAGCGGCGCTGAATTCGTAAAATCCTTCTGTAATAAGTTCGGTATCAAGATGAACGCGAACAGCGTTGATATCGGCGTTCGAGTTGAGATGAAGGATATTATCTGGCGCGAATTTTCGTCCAAGATCTACGAGCCGAAGATCCATTACAGAACAAAGACGTTTGAGGACAGAACGAGAATGTTCTGCTTCAATCAGGGCGGTCTTGTTTCTGCTGAAAACAACCACGGCGTTATTACCGCGAACGGTCATAGCTACGCCGAGCCCGAGAAGAAGACCGATAACTGCAACTTTGCGATCCTCAATTCCATTCATTTCAACGGCAACTTCAATAAGCCCACGGAATACGCTGAAAATATAGCTAAAAATATGAACTTTGCGGGCGACGGAAACATTATAGTTCAGAGATTCGGCGACCTTATTCGCGGTCGCAGAACGAACGATCACCGTCTTGGCGCGAACTCGGTAATTCCTACGATGAAGGCATACCCCGGAGACCTTTCTATCGTTTTGCCTTACAGAGCTCTTACGAATATTATCGAGACTATTTACGCGCTCGACAAGGTTGCTCCCGGTACGGCGAACGACGATACGCTCCTTTACGGCTGCGAGAACAAGTATTACAGCATCCGTCCCCAGCACAACGGCAATTTTGAGGTTATGGACGGCGCGTATATGATCGGTGACGGCTCGGGTATCACGCGCGGACTTTCGCAGGCGGGCGCTATGGGTATTTTCGTTGCGGATAAGATCTGCAATATTGACGTTGAAAATTAAGAGCAACGCGATCTCCGACGATGTGAGGTGTATATGGAGGATATAATAATTTCAGATAACACCGTACGCGACAAGCATATTTACGTAATGATCTCAAGAACGGGCACGGGCTTTGGCAAAATGCTGCGGAAGTGCGGAGGGCTCAAATATAATCATACGGCTATCACGCTCGACGAGGATTTTGAGCATATTTACGCTTACGCGAGACCCAAGCACAGGGGGCTTTTCCTTGCGGGACTCGTTCGTGAGTCGCTTGACAGATACGTAATGAAGGAAAATTGCGACGTGCCTATTGCGGTGTTTAAATTTGACGTCAGCGAGGAAGAATATAAGGCGGTCGACGAATATATAAAGAAAAATCTCGGAAATCCCGAGTATCTTTATAACACGTATTCGGTTATAACCCAGCCGATATTTCACGGCTTTTCCGTGAGCAAGGCGTTTTCATGCATTGAGTTTGTCTCGTATATACTTATCAAGCTCGGTTATCTTGACGGCAAGGCTTGTAAGTATAAGCCCGACGATTATCTTGAATTGTTTGCCGACAGACTTGTGTACGAGGGTGATATAAGAGGGAAGGTAAGCTACGTTCCCGAAAATCCTACGTATTATGATAAATTGACGTGCAGAGAATTCTTTCTCAGCATAAAAACGTTTTCGAGACTAACGGGCAGAACTATCGCGCAGATATTTAAGAAAAAAGCGGAATATTAAAAAAGGCGGAGAAATCCGCCTTTTTCATTGGTTATTTTATATACTCATTTTATTTTAGCGCTGTTAAGCTCTTTGTAAGTTCTCACAATCAAGATAGCAGAAATACATGCCGTGAGAACATCCGATACAGGCATCGAGTAAAGCACGCCGTCAAGTCCAAAGAACATAGGAAGGATCAGCGCGAAGCCAACGCCGAACACGATCTCACGCACCATAGAGAGCATTGTTGATTCCACCGCCTTGCCCATTGCCTGCAAAAAGATAAATGTTGCCTTATTTACACAAGCAAATATCATCATACAAAGATAGATGCGGAAGGCTTTTACGGCGAAATCGGTGTAATATACGCTTTCGTTAGCCGCACCGAAGATCTGAATGAGCGCATTCGGGAAGAACTCCACGATAATAAGTGCAACCGCACCGATGATTGCTTCTGCAATCAAGAGCTTTGAAAACAGCTTTTTCACTCTGTCGTGCATCTTCGCACCCATATTGAATCCAACAATCGGGATACAGCCTGCCGCCATACCGATGACGATGGAAATCACGATCTGAAAGAACTTCATTACGATGCCGACAACAGCCATAGGAATCTGTGCGTACTGCTCCTGTCCGAAGATGGCATCCATAGCTCCGTATTTGCGGATCATATTGTTGATTGCCGCCATAGCAGCCACGAGCGAGATCTGTGCAAGGAAGGAGCAAAGTCCGAGAGAAAGTGTCTTACCGACAATTTTGTTTTTGAGCTTGAAATCAACCTTTGCAGGCTTGATGATCTTGGCGCGGAACAGATACCACACAGCAAGAACTGCTGTAGTAATCTGACCGATGACGGTAGCCACAGCTGCTCCCATCATGCCCCATTTGAAGCCGAAAATGAAGATAGGGTCGAGAATGATATTCAGTATAGCACCGACCAACGTAGAACCCATAGCAAACTTGGGGTTGCCGTCCGCACGGATAATGGGGTTCATTGCCTGCCCAAACATATAGAACGGAATACCGAGAGCGATCCAAAAGAAATACTCCTTGGAGAGAGCAAAGGTCTCGGCGTTAACTCTACCACCAAAAGCTGTAAGGATAGGATCGGCAAAGATCAGATAGATAGCGGTCAATACGATGCTTGCAACTACGCATAAAAGAATCGAGTTTCCTACGCTTCGTGTAGCATTTTCGGGCTTCTTCTTTCCAAGGGAGATGCTGACAAAAGCACAGCAGCCGTCACCGATCATTACGGCAATACCGAGGGCGATGACCGTCAAGGGAAACACGATGGTGTTGGCGGCGTTTCCGTATGAGCCGAGATAGTCGGCGTTTGCGATAAATATCTGATCGACGATGTTATAAAGAGCGCCGACCAAAAGTGAGATGATACAGGGCACGGCGTATTTGCCCATAAGCTTGCCGACACGCTCGGTGGCAAGATAGCTTTGATTTTCTTTTTCCATAATAATACCTCCAAAAAATGCAGAAAAGGCGTAAGTCCCATAAGCTGGACTTACGCCTTTTGGCTACGCACTGCCAATATTATATCACAAATTTTCAAAAATTGCAAAGGATAAATTGACGGTTTTTCTGAAAAATTAAAAAATTTTTTGCAGCGTATTTGCTTGAAAAATTCACAAAAATATGATAAAATTTAAGTGTAGGAAAGCCTACCAAGAGAGCGATGTAGCCTGAACGCAGCTGCGGCAGTTAGATGCGTTCAAACTATATGTTTCGCCAGGTCCTCTCTGCACTACGATTCCG
>CAZMKU010000034.1:0-14795 GCA_964567085.1 uncultured Clostridium sp. | reverse complement strand
CGCTTGAAAGATGGAACACTGCTAAATGAGTATTCTATGATTCGAGAAATCAAGCTATAAATTCCAAATTATCGGTGAGTTTGTTTTTATCGTCTACAGACTATAAAAATGAACCTATCGTTAAAATTGAACCCATAGAACCCATTTTGAACCCATTGAGATTAAAATGAACCCATTAGGATTTTGTATCCTTTTCATCAATTACTCACAAAACAAAAAAGAGAGGGCAAAAGTCCTCTCTCTTTTGTTTCGATCGACTTAAATATTCGAACCCCCGCTCGCCCAAAACCAAAGCCCGACGAAATCGTCGGGCTTTTAATTTTAAGTATATGAGAAATTACTTGTTAGCAAGGTATTCGTCAATCGCACGAGCAGCAGTCTTACCTGCACCCATAGCGAGAATAACTGTAGCCGCGCCTGTTACCGCGTCACCACCTGCGTAAACGCCATCCTTGGATGTCTTACCTGTTTCCTCTTCTACGATGATACCGCCGTGACGGTTAACGTCAAGACCTGCTGTTGTGTCCTTGATAAGAGGATTGGGAGACGTACCGATAGACATAATTACACAGTCAACGTCAAGCACCCATTCGCTGCCCTCAACCTCAACAGGACGGCGTCTGCCCTTCTCGTCGGGCTCGCCAAGCTCACACTTGATGCACTTGATACCTGTAACGAAGCCGTTCTTGGGATCGCGTCTGTCGTCGGGGTTGTTATAGCCGAGGATCTCAACGGGGTTATTAAGAACTCTGAAGTTGATTCCCTCCTCCATAGCATGCTCAACCTCTTCCTTACGTGCAGGAAGCTCGTCGAGAGAACGGCGGTAAACGATAGAAACCTCGTCAGCGCCGAGACGGAGAGCGGTTCTCGCGGCGTCCATAGCAACGTTACCGCCGCCTACGACCGCAACCTTCTTTGCTCTCATAATGGGAGTTGTGCTATCCTCTCTGTAAGCCTTCATAAGATTGCTTCTTGTGAGGAATTCGTTCGCGGAATATACACCCTTAAGAGATTCGCCCGGAATACCCATAAATCTGGGAAGACCTGCGCCCGAGCCTACAAATACTGCCTCGTAGCCGTCCTCAAAGAGCTCGTCTATAGTAATTGTCTTACCGATAACTACGTTTGTCTGAATATCAACGCCAAGAGCCTTGAGCGTATCAACCTCCTTCTGAACGATAGCCTTGGGAAGACGGAATTCGGGAATACCGTATACAAGAACGCCACCCGCAAGATGAAGCGCTTCAAATACTGTTACCTTATAGCCCTTCTTTGCAAGGTCGCCCGCGCACGTAAGGCCCGAGGGGCCTGAGCCTACGACAGCTACCTTGTGACCGTTGCTCTCGGGAACTGCGGGAGCTTCCGTCGAGAAGGTGTTATGCCAGTCAGCAACGAATCTTTCAAGTCTGCCGATACCAACGGGCTCACCCTTGATACCGCGAACGCACTTGGATTCGCACTGGGATTCCTGGGGACAAACTCGGCCGCATACCGCGGGGAGAGAGGAGGACTTGTTGATAACCTGGTACGCGCCCTCAAAATCACCCTCCTTGATCTTTGCGATAAATTCGGGAATGTGGATCTTAACGGGACAGCCGCCGACGCAGGGCATATTCTTACAGCTAAGGCAACGCATTGCCTCGTCAATAGCCATCTCCTCCGTGTAACCTGTTGCAACCTCTTTAAAGTTATGCGCGCGAACCTCTGCCTCCTGTGTGGGCATTTCGTTCTTCTTGAGTGACATATTAAACTTTGCCATGATTACTGAACCTCCTTCTTGAAAAGGTTGCACGCTTCATCATGAGCGTGTCTTTCAAACTGATGATACATCATACCTCTCGACATAGCCTCGTCGAAATCAACCTCGAAGCCATCGAAATCGGGACCGTCAACACACGCGAACTTCGTCTTGCCGCCAACAGTAAGACGACAACCGCCGCACATACCCGTGCCGTCGATCATAATGGGGTTCATGGAAACGACCGTGGGAACACCCGCGGGCTTTGTCGTAGCGACAACGAACTTCATCATAATAAGAGGACCGATGGTAATAACCTTGTCGTAGCCCTCGCCTGCCTCAATGGCCTCCTTGAGCGGAACTGTAACTACGCCCTGACGGCCGTAGCTTCCGTCGTCGGTCATAACCGTGAGCTTGTCAGAGCAAGCCTTGAACTCATCCTCGAGAATGAGAAGATCCTTGTTGCGGAAACCGATAATGGAGTGAACCTCGCAGCCGAGCTCATGGAGCTTCTGCGCAACGGGCAAAGCGATAGCACAACCTACGCCGCCGCCTACGATACAAACCTTACGAAGGCCGTCAAGATGTGTGGGTACGCCGAGAGGGCCTACGAAGTCCTGAATATATTCGCCTTCATTCTTATGGTTGAGCAGCTCCGTGGTCGCGCCAACTACCTGGAATATTATCTTAACCGTACCGGCCACTCTGTCGTATCCCGCAACCGTAAGCGGAATTCTCTCTCCCTCGTCGTTAACGCGAAGAATGATAAACTGACCGGGCTCTGCCTTCTTTGCAACGAGAGGCGCTTCAATATCCATCATCGTTACAGTAGGATTGAGCTCTCTTTTTCTGACAATTTTGTACATAGAAAAATCCTTTCCGTCCTGAAAATTCATTTTTGGACCAAGCAACGGGTCCGTTGCTTGTTATAAAAATATCCATCCTTTATATTATAACAAACAATTATAAATATGTCAAGATAAAATGTCGCTTTTTCGCGCTCTAAATCCCTCTTTTTTTGTGCAACACTTCCCCGTCCCGCGCTTTTGCGGTATATCGGGCAATTTTCTGTTTGTGTTTTTGTCAATCTTACATTTTTTGACAATTTATGCACCTTGCACAACTTTTTTGTGGTTTTGTCAATGTTTATATATAATTTTCACAATGTTTTTAATTTATCCATTTTTTGCGCGCGAGAATATGCTATAATAAAGATGCTAAAGAGAGATCCCGACAGGCCTTGCGGTAACGGTCGGGAAATCTGAAAATTACATAGAAAACAAAAAGGATTGCAAAAATCGCAAGAATTATTCCCCGTAAGCAGCGGATAGGTTCGGTATCGGACTTGAGGAAAAGACCCGACGGAAAAAGCCGAGCCCTGCTACGCAAGGATAAGACGCAATCCAAGAAACAAGAGAGACGGAGGGCACACCAATGGCAAGTGAAATCTCAGTCTTTGAGTCGGCGGCAGCCGAAAATTCCAAAACGACAATATAACGAATTTAAGCCCTGATGTTCGGAGCATTCTCCTTTTTTGGTTGCGAGGGAAAAATCGTTTGAGTCGCGCAGGATGAAGCTCAAAGACATCAAGGAAGGCTCAGATCTTAATAATAATGTTAATGGACGTGATTTGATTGATTAAATTTTTTAAATTCACAGGTGCAATTAAAATCTAATCGGAGGACGGTCCAATGAGAAGCTAAAATTTAGCTTAAATCCCTTTTACAATTGAATATTTGAAAACCAAATTGAATAATAAAGTAAGTTAGTTTATATTCAAATCTATTCAGGAATTGCCTCTATGGAGGGTAATCCAATGGAATAAAGTAATTTAGCTCAGCCATTCGGGCGAGCTGCGATCTAAACGTAGATTTTTGACTCGGTTTCGCCTCGGCGAAACCGAGTTCTGTTTTTCACCGCAAAGCGTAAACAAACAAGCAAATAGTGCTTGCGCGAATCTTTTTTGGGAGGTTCACATATGAAAATAACAATTGTTGGCAGACAGCTCAATGTATACGACGACACCAAGGCGCTCATTAACGAAAAGCTCGCAAAATTCGACAAATTCTTTAACGACGAGGCTCAGGCCACCGTAACTCTCAGCCACAAGAGAGGCACGGCTACTATGGAGGTCACCATCAAGGCGGCAAACACCCTGTTCAGAAGCGAGGTCGACGCGGAAAGCTTCAAGACCGCGCTTGACCGCTCCATCGACAACATCGAACGCCAGATAAGAAAGAACAAAACAAGACTTCAGAAGCGTCTTCGCGAAGGCGCGTTCACACCCGATGCCCCCTCCCTTTCCTCCGCTGACGACATTCAGGACGAGGGCGAATTCACGATCCGCGTAAAGAAATTTGAATTCTCTCCTATGTCGGTTGAGGAAGCAATTATGCAGATGAATCTGCTCGGACACGAGTTCTTCGTTTTCAACGACTATGAAAGCGAGGAGACCTGCGTGGTTTACAAGCGTAAAGATGGAAATTATGGACTTATAGTTCCGGAATAATATATAATAAGCTTCTTTAATACAAACACCCCTGAAGGCGTTGTGTTCCCAAGAACACAACGCCTTCAGGGGTTCTCTTATTCAAATTTTATTCCTCAACGGGAACATACGTTATCGTAGCGTTAGTCTTTATATGATCCACTACCTTTTCGTAAAGAGTGCCCTCTCTGATCGCAACCTCACCGAGAGCCGCAAGCACCTCATCTCTGGTGTATTCCTTGCCCGCTTCCTTGTAAAGCTCAATATATTTCTCAATTACCGTCTCGAATTCCAGATCCGTTACCACGATACCGCAAGCCTCGGCAACCGCATGATAAATAAGCGTCTGCGTTACCGCCTTCTCCGCCTGCGCTCTTACCTCCGCTCTCCAATCTCCGTCGCTGTCAAGACCGTAATACCATCTCGCAAACACCTCAACGTCGGAAAATCCGTAGCCGTAAAGATAATTGTAATAAGCCATTCCTTCCTCGAGGTCCTCGCAATACGCGTTATAGAAATATTCAACCTCGCTCTCGGGCAAGGCAATTACCGTCGTACCCGCGTAAAGAGCCTCCCAGATCTTACTCTCAATATCCTGCAATCTTGAGGACTCAAAGCTCTCCTCAAGCATATTGCGGATATACGCCTTATGCTCCGTTACCGCGTCATCGGTCTCGGGAACGTACTGAAGAGTTTCCGTGATGAAGGCTTCGTTATATTCGGGAATTTCGTACTGAACTATCCAGCTTACGTAAACGTAAAAGCTAACGTCCTTACCCGCAAGAGTCGTCTCGTCGTAGTCCTCGGGGAACTTAAGGTCGAGCTTGATCATATTTTCGGGACCCGTCTCGGACGGGACGACACCGATAAGCCCATCCTCAAAGCCGTCGATAAAGCTGCCTGAGCCGATGCTGAGCGCATAAGGAGAGGTATCGGTCATATTCGAGCCGCCGTCAAACTCCTGCTCTTCTCCGTTTTCATCGAGCATCACGCCGCGGTAGAATATATACGCCATATCACCGCGCTTTATAGCCTCCTGCGTAACCTTAGCTCCGTTATTTTTAACCGTCTTTTTGTTAAACAAAAGATATTCGATATATTCGTCGATCTGCTCGTCGGAAATGGAGTATTTATCCTCAAGCTCGATCTTCATATTTTCATAAGCCGACTTATCCACGCTTACGTATTCATCAAAATTTTCAATCGCGAAATAGTCAAATCTCGTCTCGGTCTCCTCCGCCGCCGCAGTGGTGGTCTCCTCCCCAACGGGAGTCTCATCATCGTCCTTACACGCGACGCAGGTAAGCGCTATGCATATCAGCATCAAGGCAACCGCAAAAATCTTACGGAATTTCATCTGTAAATATTCCTTTCAAAAAAATATACTGTAACCATTATAATGTACAGTAATAAAAAAATCAAGTATATTTTATTAACATTGGTTAAGATAGCATTAACATTTCTAAAACTGAAAGTATTGACAGAAAATCCCCGAAATGCTATAATAAAGTCATAGCAGCGAAGGGGGTATATTCTTGAACAAGAGACTGAGCGCAAGAAGGATCCGCAAAAGCATCAGCGCGGATATTGACAATATAGTTGTTTTTGACAGCATTGATTCGACGAATTCGTATGCAAAAAATTACGTTTTGCAGAACGCTCCCCTGCCCGCGATGATTCTCGCCGAGGAGCAGACCGCGGGGCGCGGCAGACTCGGCAGAACCTTTTACAGCCCAAGCAAAACGGGGCTTTATATGTCGATAGCCTATATTCCCACAGGCTCTCCCGAGGACTCGCTTTTCACCACCGTGGCGGCAAGCGTCGCCTGCGCCAAGGCGATCGAGGAGCTTACCGAGCGGCGCGTACAAATAAAATGGGTAAACGATATTTATATTGACGGCAAAAAGGCAGGCGGAATTCTTTGCGAATCTGTATTTGAAAACGGCAAAATGGGAATTATCGTAGGCATCGGCGTAAACGTCTCGACCTCCGAATTTCCCGAATTTGACAACAACACGCCAACCGCCACGGGCGCGCTTGACAGAAACGCTTTGGCGGGAAAAATATACGATTATTTTGTAAAATTCAATTCACGCGAGCATCTAACGCCGTGTCTTGACGAATACAGAGAAAGATTTTATCTTCAGGACAAGAACATTACAATTCACTATGCGAACGGCGAAAGTGAGAACGCGATCGCGCGCTCAATTGACGAGCGCGGCGGTCTCATCGCTGAGCTTGACGGCGGAGAAATTACGATTATCCGCAGCGGTGAGGTTACGGTAAGAGAAACATAAAAAGCAGCGTGACTCACAAAAGAGTCACGCTGCTTTTTGGAGGAATGTTAAAGAGTCGACCCGAAGTCTGTAACTATGGACTGTCCCGTGATCGCTCTCGATTCATCGGAAGCGAAGAAGAGGAGCATATTGGCAACGTCCTCGGGGAAGCAGGGCTGAACCTTGAGATCATTATGCTTCATCATCTGACCGAAAATATTCATATCCATATTCGCGGGATTCATGCCCGCAACCATAGGAGTAACTATCGTACCCGGGCAAATGGAATTGCATCTCACGTTCGTTCCCGCAAAGCGAAGAGCCGTATGCCTTGTAAGTCCGATAATCGCCGCCTTGGAAGCAACGTAAGCCGCGCCGCCGCAGCCCATAACGCCCGCAACGGACGCCACGTTAACGATTGAACCGTAGCCCGTCTTTGCCATTTCCTTTGCAGCCTCGCGCGTCATACAGATCGTGCCCTTCGTATTGATGTCAATAACTCTGTCAATATCCTCGTCGCTTACGCTGTCTATCGCCTTGAGTCCGTTATCAAGCACGCCCGCGTTGTTGATAAGAATATCAAGCTTTCCGAATTTTTCAATCGTCGCCTCAACCACGCGAACCGCGTCCTCGGACTTCGAAATGTCGGCGCATACGGGCAAAGCCTCGCCGCCTGCCGCGGTGATCTTCTCGGCAACCTCTAAAAGCTGCGCCTCGCGACGAGCCGTGATAACCACCCTTGCTCCCTCGAGCGCAAACCTTTCGGCAGTCTTAGCGCCTACTCCCGAATTGCCGCCCGTAATAATTGCCACCTTACCGTCCAAACGTCCCATAATGTTTCTCCTTTTTCAGCATATTTGGTTAAATTATTAACCATCTATGATTATTGTAACACAGAAACGTCAAAATGTCAATAGAAATTACCAATAAACCAATAATAAGAAAGCGCCGAGCGGCTTGTTAGCGTAGTGTCCTTAAGGGCACTACGCTAACAAGCCGCTCGGTTCTTTTCTTCCATGCTGATTTTACTGCAAATAATTTATGATCCTTCGCCTTCTCAGGGCAAAATACAGGGCGCTCCCAAGTATTCCCGCAGAAACAAGCTCGCCCAAAAACACCGTCAGCGCAAAAAACGGCAGGATAGCGAGATCCTGATCGCCCGGCGCGGTATAGCAAACGTATATCACGACGGGAATAATCACCGTATTCGCCAGAATGGTAGGGAGCGTCGCCACGACCGCCCAGATGCTCTTCCCTGTTTTCTTTACAAGCTTACCGATATAATACGCGCCAACCGCTCCTATGAGCGTTGCCACAGGGCCGAGCGCAATATCAAGCGCCGCGCAGCCTGTCAGAATATTTGCCAGAAGGCAGCCGACCGTAAGCCCCGGTATCGCCGCGGGAGTGATAAGACATAAGGCAACGAGCGCCTCGGAAAATCTTACCTGAATCGCGTTTTTGTCAAGTCCGAACGCCATAGCTAAATACGTAAGCGCAATATACAGCGCGGCGATAAGGCTGGCGATCGCCAAGAATTTCGTTCTCTCGAAGTGTTTTCTTTCTCTTTTCATTTTTGTTGTCGGGTGATCCCGATGTCCTTTCATAGTTTTTATTTTCGTGAGGATGATTTCGAACTCACGTATTTATTTAAAGGTATTTTACTACCTCGCAATACATATAAAGTGAACCTAAACAAAGAATTTTTCCGCACTCCGCATCACTCGCACCACCAGAAGCGCCGCTCTCCTCGGCTCTGCACTCCTCTATCGCCGTCTTAACAGCTTCCTCAACCGAAGAAAAGCTCTGAGCCTCAACACCCATCGACGCGAACACCTCGGCATATTTTTCGGCCTTCAATGCTCTCGGGTTATCGGGTGTCAGACAATAGACCCTGTCCGCGACCTCGGAGATCCTGCCCGCAATATAGTTATAGTCCTTATCAGCCATAACGCCCGTTATAACGTAAAGCTTCTCGTCACCGAAATATCTCTTGACGCTCTCGACCGCCGCTTCAACTCCCTCGGGGTTGTGCCCGCCGTCAAATATCATTAAGGGGTCTTTATTGATAATTTCAAATCTTGCGGGCCACTTCGCCTTGGCAAGACCGTTTATTATATCCCGCTTTTCCAATTTCACTCCGCGAGAGCGCAAGGCTTCAAGAGCCTCAAGCGCGTTTCTCGCGTTTTTCACCTGATACTCACCGAGAAGATTTATCTTTACGTTCTCATAACCGAGATAGTCAAGGGTCGTGCCGTCAAGCGACATTTCTCTTATCTCGGGCTCGCCCTGCGGTCTTAAAAATTCCGCTCCCCTCTCCTTTGCCACGCCCGCAATTATATCCGCCGCCGATTGACTCGCGCCGCAGAAAAGCACGGGAATGCCGTCCTTTATAATGCCCGCCTTCTCAAGGGCTATCTTCTCGACCGTGTCGCCAAGGAACGCCGTGTGGTCAAGGGCGATGCCCGTGATGACCGACAAAACAGGGGTTTTTATTATGTTCGTGGAATCAAGTCTGCCGCCCATTCCGCATTCAAGGATAACGTAGTCGCAGCCCTGCTCCTTGAAATATTCAAAGCCTATCGCAGTTATAAGCTCAAACTCGGTGGGCTTCTCTTGCATTTTATCGGCGTGGATTTTCACGCGCTCAACGATTCTTGCGAGGTCCTCATCGGGAATATTCTCTCCGTTAAATTTTATTCTCTCGTTAAATTCAAGTATATACGGAGATGTGAAAAGTCCAACCTTGTAGCCCGCCTCGCGAAGCGCGGAGTCAAGCATCGAGGAGAGAGAGCCCTTTCCGTTCGTGCCCGCAACGTGAATAAATTCAAGAGAATCCTGCGGATTTCCGAGAGCCTCGCAGAGAGCGCTTATTCGCTCAAGTCCCGGCTTGCAGAACGTCCAGCTTATTGAATGAACGTATTCTATCGCTTCTGCCGCCGTCATTTTTACAGCCTCTCCGCGGCGTATCATAAGCTGCCGTCTTATTTCCTTGCTACCAAGCAAGGCGTATATCAACATCCCCTCGATCACCGCAATGATCACGTAATTCAAAAGCCGCCAAAGCATAAGCTCGAGCAAGGGTAAAGAATAAAAGCCCGCAAGTCCGAGAGTTTTTATAATTACCGAGCCGACAATATGGCTGACACCCACCGCGACGCTCACGGATACCCCAAGCGGCGCTCTCTTTAACAGTCGGAACAAAATGCCGCTTATAAGTCCTATTGCCGCTCCGCCAACCGTTATTATTGGATTTATCGTGTATCCGACGAGCAGACAGCCGACAAGGTCAGCGACGATTCCAACCGCCGCGCCCGCCACAGGCCCAAATGCGATGCCCGAGAGAATTATAGGCAGATTTTCAAAGCTGAACCGCAAAACCTCTCCGCCGCGTATCGCGAGATATTTTCCGCAAACTATACTTATCGCCACAAAAACCGAGCACAACGCCATAACGCGAAGGCTGCCGAAAATCGCTAATTTCGTATTGCTTCTTTTCATAAAAATCCTCCTTTCCCTGGGTCACAAGCAAAAGGAGAGACTACAAAAGCTTTCGCGCGCAGTCCGTCGGTCTTTTCCGACAGCGCGTACGCGATCGGCTCTCGCCAGCTATTGCCAATGAAGCGGGATGCAGAGCGCAGATCGCAATTCGTCCGACAAACAACTCCCCGTTTTGTCGGCACTTTGGCGAGATCTCCTCGCCGCGCCTGAGCTCTTACTCTTCAAATTTGTACTCCTAAATTATATCCCCCGAGCGCTCCGTTGTCAATAGCTTTCGCAAAAAATGTTGCAAAACAGCGGAATGTCTATTGACCGATTTGCCTGTATATGTTATAATTGTTATATATTTGATTGATATTTATACTTATCCTCATAGGAGCTTATATATGGTATTTTCAAGCCTGCTTTTCGTTTTTGCTTTTCTCGTAATTTCATACGGAATATATCTGCTTGTAGGTCTGCGCTATCTCGCGCCGTCGGCAAAAGCAAACGGCGAGCTCTCCCCTGTAAGCAAAAAGAAAATGATAAACGCGCAGAATATAGTTCTGCTCATTTCCTCTCTCATTTTCTATATGTGGGGCGGGCCTCTCCTGCTCCTGCTTCTCTGCCTTATGACGTTCGTTTGCTACGCGGGCGCTATCGCGGTTGAAAATCAGCGCGACGAAAAAACGAAGAATATATTCTGCTGGGTAATATGCGGAATCTGTCTTTCGCTTCTGTTCGTCTTCAAATACGCGGGCTTTGCTATCGAAACCTTCAAGAGCATTTTCTCTATCGGCGGCGACGCTGTGTCCATCGCGCTTCCCATAGGAATTTCGTTCTATACGTTCCAGCTCATTTCCTACGTTATCGACGTCAAGCGAGGCGAAGTGCCCGCAGAAAGACAGTATTGGGCGCTTCTTCTTTACGCGTCGCTTTTCCATCAGTGCATCGCGGGTCCTATCGTGCGATACGCCGACGTAAATCACGATATACATAACAGACGCGTCTCGCTCGAGGATACCTCGCGCGGATTTATGCGCTTCGGCGTAGGTCTCGCTAAAAAAGCGATCCTCGCAAACGGCTGCGCCGCTATCGCGGACTCGCTGATCGTACTCGACGCGGACAAGCTTGCCGCAACCCCGTCTCTCGGCATTATCCTCGGTATGCTCTGCTATATGCTCCAGATATATCTCGACTTCTCGGCATACTCGGATATGGCGATCGGTATGGGTCTTATGATAGGCTTTCACTACAAGGAAAACTTCAACTACCCCTATATTGCCGACTCGGTTACGGATTTCTGGAGAAGGTGGCACATCTCCCTCTCGACCTTCTTCCGCGATTATATCTATATTCCCTTGGGCGGAAACAGAGTGAAAATACCCCGTCAGATCCTCAATCTCCTCGTGGTCTGGGCGCTCACGGGCTTCTGGCACGGTGCGTCGTGGAATTACGTGCTCTGGGGGCTTTACTATTTCGTTTTCCTCGTGCTCGAAAAGTTTGTCCTGAGGCTCCGCCGCGATCCCAAGATCTACACGAAAATTCCGAGAATGATAATCACTCTCGTTATAGTTTTCTTCGGCTGGATGCTCTTTAAATTCGAGGATATTTCCTTGCTGGGCACAGCGCTTGGCTCTATGTTCACAAATGAATTTACCAATACTGCGATAAATCTTAAATTGACCGAAAACATTTTCTTCCTCGGCGTATGTGTCATCGCCTGCACGCCGATAATACCAAAGGTAAACGCCATTTTAAGAAAGAACAAATACGGCGAGACGGTAGCCGACGCGGTTCAGGCTCTCTGCCCCGTTATCCTTATTATCCTCTCAGCGTTCGCGCTCGCGGGAGACACCTACAACCCCTTCCTTTATTTCCAATTCTGAGGATATGCAAATGAATCAAAATCACAACAAGCATAAAAGATTTATACTGCTTTTGGGAATCGCTCTCTCAAGCATGGTCTTAATCGTTTTCTTCGTCATCGGCTGCCTCGGCTTTTTGAGGCCGACGGAATCCGAGAAGGAAAACAGAGCTCTGACACAATTCCCCGAATTCACGTGGGAAGCCTTTCTGTCGGGCGAATACACAAGTCAGGTGAGCCTGTGGTACTCCGACACGTTTCCTACGCGCGAGGGAATGATCAGCGCTAACGACTTTATCCATTCTCTCTACGGAATCATCTCCGACGAGAGAGCAGAAAGCTCGGGCGATGCCGACGAGATCGACACGGGCAAGCCAATGGAAAGCATAGATATTGACGACATCATAATCGAGCTTGATCCCAACGCGGGAGACGGCGGCGAGGTCATCGAGGGCTTCTACTGCGTAGGAGACACGGCGTACGAGCTATACTATTACAGCGAAAAGAATTCAACGGCTTACGTAAGCCTCGTGGCAAAGGCGCAAAGCAAGCTTCGCGGCAAGGTCAACGTTTACGATATGATAGTTCCCCTGTCTTACGAATTCCATTTGGGCGACGACGTTATAGGCGACCTCGGCGCATCCGACTGCTCGGACGCTATCGATCGTATGTACTCGGGCTTTGACGGCACGGGCGTCATAACGGTCGACATCTGCTCAAATATGATGAAGCACAAGGACGAATATATGTATTTCCGCACCGATCACCACTGGACCGCGCTCGGAGCATATTACGCGTACGAGGCGTTCTGCGAGGCAAAGGGCATCGCAGCCACGCCGCTCGAGGACTACGAAAGACTGCAATTTGACGGCTTCCTCGGCACTCTCTACAGCCACACGAAAAACGAAGCCCTCTCCAAAAATCCCGACTACGTCGAGGCCTTCGTCCCCATGGGAACAAACTCAATGAAGGTTACCGAAAGAAACGGCAATGTCACAACCTCGTATTCCATCGTAAACAAGAAAACCAACGCTTGGTACGGCACGAGCACTAAATACAACTGCTTTATCGCGGGTGACAACCCCTTGACCGAGATACACAACGAGAATATTACCGACGGCTCAACGATCGTACTTGTCAAGGAATCCTTCGGCAACGCGCTCGTCCCCTTCCTCGTTGACTCCTACGAATACGTTTACGTAATAGATTACAGATACTTTGACGGTGACGTCTGCGATTTTGCGCTTGAGGTGAATGCCGACGATCTTCTCTTTATAAATAACGTGATCGCGACCTCGGCAGGCGCGCGTCTCAGCGAGCTTCAGAGCGTTATCGGAGGCTGATGCATATACTGTATAAAAATACTGAAATGAGGTTTTTATATGACTTTTCGAGAAATTTCCCCCTATGAAATAAACGACAACGTCTTTACCGCGCTTGACAAGGACTGGATGCTCATCTGCGTTGCCGACGAAAGCAAGACCTGCGGCGCAAACGCCATGACGGCGAGCTGGGGCGGCTTCGGCATTCTCTGGAACAAGCCTGTAGCGACTATTTATATCCGTCCGCAAAGATACACCTACGCCTTGACCGAGAAACACGACCGCGTATCATTGTGCCTCTTTGACGAGGATCTTCGCGACGCGCTCAAGGTATGCGGAACTAAATCGGGACGCGATATGGACAAATTAGGTCAATGCGGACTCACGGTATCAAGCGAGCTTGACACCCCCGTAATAAACGAAGCCCGCCTTGTGCTCGTCTGCAAAAAGCTTTACGCCGACGACCTGAAGGAAGAATGCTTTACAGACGCATCACCGCTCGCCTGCTATCCCAAAAAGGATTATCACCGCTTCTATATCTGCGAGATCGAAAAGGTGCTTGTAAAAGAATAAACCAAAGCAAAGGAATAGTAAAAATGAAGCTTTTAATAGCAAGTGATATTCACGGCGATATAAAATGCGCCGAGGCGATAATTGACGCGGCGGAAAAACACGCGGCAGACAAAATGCTTCTCCTCGGTGACATTCTCTACCACGGCCCGAGAAACGATCTGCCCGAAAATTACGATCCCAAGGCAGTTATAGCTCTGCTCAACGGTAGCAAGGATAAATTCATTTGCGTGCGCGGCAACTGTGACGCCGAGGTGGATCAGATGGTGCTTGACTTTCCGATCTCGTCGGATTACAAAATTATTTCCGACGGCAAGGTTAAAATCGCGCTCTCCCACGGGCATATTTACTCCCCCGAGAAGCTTCCGCCCGAGGATAATATCACCGTGTTTCTCTACGGACACACCCACGTGCAGAAGATCGAGCGACGAGACGGCGTTGTTTGCATAAATCCCGGCTCGGTAACGCTCCCCAAGGAGAACAATCCCCGCACGTACGCGATCTACGAAAACGGCGAATTTACCATTCGGGATCTTGACGGAAACACAGTAAATTCAATCAAAATCTGAGTTTTTCGCCTTGCTCACAAAAAATTTACAAATATATAGGAATAACCTATTGCAAAAAATGTAAAATCATTATATAATTAAATGTAAAATATTCAAAACCGCCGCGCCAAAATGCGGCAAAACAGTTTTTGGAGGTATAAAAATTATGGTAGTAGCCGGCGATTTTAAAAACGGTATGACATTTGAAATGGATGGCAACGTATATCAGGTCGTTGAATTCCAGCACGTAAAGCCCGGTAAGGGCGCAGCTTTCGTTCGTACAAAGCTCAAGAACGTTATCACAGGCGGTGTTGTTGAAAAGACATTCTCCCCCACTGATAAGTACGAAAACGCATACATCGACAGAAAGGACATGCAGTATTCCTATACTGACGGCGACCTTTATTACTTCATGGATATGGAAACGTTCGACATGCTTCCTCTTAACAGAGAAAAGCTCGGCGACGCTTTCAAGTTCGTAAAGGAAGAAATGATCTGCAAGATCATCT
>CAZMKU010000033.1:0-14799 GCA_964567085.1 uncultured Clostridium sp. | reverse complement strand
GAGAATTATTGCAGCTATCGCGGGTAAGGCAAGAAGAATAACTGTAATTATGCCTATGCTTTACGAGGGCAGACAGCACAAGAGATCCGCAAGGGAATCCCTTGACTGCGCTATTATGCTCCAGGAGCTTGTTAATATCGGAATTTCGAACATTATTACGTTTGATGCTCACGACCCCAGAGTTTGCAACGCGATCCCGCTTTCCGGATTTGACAACGTACGCCCCTCCTATCAGATGATAAAGGCGCTTATCCGCGCCGTTCCCGACGTCGAGATCGACAAGGAGCATCTTATGATGATCTCTCCCGACGAGGGCGCTATGGGCAGATGTATGTACTATTCATCTGTTCTCGGCGTTGATATCGGTATGTTCTACAAGCGCCGTAACTACTCGGTCGTTGTAAACGGCAAGAATCCCATTGAAGCTCACGAATATCTCGGTCAGGACCTCACGGGCAAGGATTGCGTTGTCGTTGACGATATGATATCCTCGGGTGAATCAATGCTTGACGTTTGCCAGCAGCTTAAAAAACGCGGGGCAAAGAGAATTTTCGTATTCGCCACGTTCGGACTCTTCACAGACGGCTTTGAAAAGTTTGATAAGGCCCATGAAGAGGGAATTCTGACAAAGATATTCACGACGAACCTCGTCTACCGCCGTCCGGGTCTTCTCGACAAGCCCTGGCACGTTAACGTAAACCTCTGCAAATACGTTGCATTGCTCATTGACACCCTCAACCACGATACGACGATCAGCCAGCTTCTTGACCCCGTAAAAAAGATTACGAATATAGTTTCCAAGCACAAGGCTGAAATGGATACAGCCTCAAAATAATATAAAAAATACCGACTCGCCCGAGTCGGTATTTTTCATTTAAGTAACATATCCAATTATCAGCGGATATCTACGTTAACTCTCTTGCCGAGGTCAGCAGAAGCTGCCTTGATAACGGTACGAATAGCCTTTGCGATTCTGCCGTTCTTACCGATAACCATACCCATATCCTCGGGTGCTACGCTAAGCGTAAGGTTAACGGAATTCTCGGTTTCCTCGCAAACTATTACGACCTGGTCAGGACTGTCAACAATAGCCGCTGCTATGTTATGCAGTGTTGCTTTTAAATCTGCCATTATTAAACCTATCCTTTTTACTTTCTGATTTTAAAATAAAACGATTTTAAAATTAGTCAATAATGCCGGATTTCTTCAAAAGAGCCTTAACAGTTTCTGTGGGCTGAGCGCCGTTAGCGATCCACTTCTTTGCGCTCTCCTCGTTGATCTTTACTTCAGCGGGATTTGTGCAGGGGTTGTAGTAACCGATCTCCTCGATGAAACGGCCGTCTCTGGGGTAACGGCTGTCTGCTACTACTACGCGATAGAAGGGAGCCTTCTTCTGACCCATTCTCTTAAGTCTGATTTTTACCATTTTTTTGTCCTCCAAAAAATTTTATATATATTTTTTATTATTTATCCGCCATGCGGTATAAAACTGTGTTTTGCTCAGAAGGGAAGATTCATTTTTCTGAGCGCGCGCTTGCCTTGCTTTGAATTGGCCATTCCCGAGAATTGCTTCATCATTTTCTTTATCTGGTCATATTGCCTCAACAGCTTATTGACCTCCTCGACCGAGGTTCCGCTTCCTTTCGCAACTCGGATCTTTCTCGAAGCATTAAGAAGCTCGGGATGCTCGCGTTCCTTCCTTGTCATTGACTTTATAATAGCTTCCTGACGTACGAGGAGCTTTTCATCAAAATTCGCTCCCTTAAGCGCCCCGGGCTTCATTCCTGGCATCATTGCGGCGATCTGCTCAAGGCTTCCCATACCCTTCAGCTGCTGCATCTGCTCAAGATAGTCATCAAGAGTGAATATGGACTGACGTAGTCTTTCCTCCATCTCCGCAGCCTTCTTCTCATCGAACTGCGCCTGCGCCTTGTCAATAAGCGTAAGCACGTCGCCCATACCGAGAATTCTTCTCGCCATTCTGTCGGGGTGGAAGGGCTCGATAGCGTCAAGCTTTTCGCCAACGCCGATAAATTTAATAGGCTTGCCCGTTACGTAGCGGATGGACAACGCCGCGCCGCCTCTCGTATCACCGTCAAGCTTTGTGAGAATGACACCCGTAATATCAAGCATATTATTGAAGGTCTCCGCAACGTTTACGGATTCCTGACCGATCATTGAGTCAACTGTCAAAAGTATTTCGTCGGGGTGAACGGAAGCCTTGATATCAATAAGCTCCTGCATAAGCACTTCATCGATCTGAAGTCTGCCCGCAGTGTCCACAAACACCATATCGTAGCCCTTTTGAATGGCATATTTTACGCCTTCTTGCGCGATCTTGACGGGGGATTCCTTATCTCCCATCTGGAAAACGGGAATTCCAAGCTTGTCACCGACAACCTCAAGCTGCTTTATCGCCGCGGGACGGTAAACGTCACAGGCAACAAGCAGGGGGCTCTTACCTTGCTTCTTGTACATACCCGCAAGCTTTCCCGCGTGGGTCGTTTTGCCCGCGCCCTGGAGACCGACCATCATAATAACCGTCGGAGGCTTGGATGCAATAGTAAGCTTTGACTGTGTAGAACCCATAAGCGAGGTGAGCTCCTCGCAAACTATCTTGATAACCTGCTGACCTGGATTGAGGGATTCAAGCACCTCAACTCCAACGGCGCGCTCGGATACGGTCTTGATAAAATCACGTACGACCTTGAAATTTACGTCGGCTTCAAGTAAGGCAAGCTTGATCTCTCTCATACCGGCTTTTACGTCGGCTTCGGTAAGCTTTCCTTTATTCTTAAATTTTCTGAAGGCGCTCTCAAGCTTTTCGCTCAAGCTTTGGAACATAACACGACCTCCTTATAATTGATTCAGCCAACACTGGAAAGGAGCAGGGAGATCTCTTCCTTTAAATCATTGGAAAGATTTTCTCTCGCGCAAATTTCAAGAGCGCGTCTCGCGTGAGTCTGCGCTTCGTCGAATTTCTTTGCGAGCCCAAGCTTTTCCTCGTAAAAAAGAAGCTCTTCCTCGGATTTCTTAATAATGTCTCTGACACCCTGGCGGGAAATACCCATATCCTCGGCAATTTCAGCCAAAGACATATCATTATTATAATAGGCGTCAAGCGCTTCCTTCTTTCTGTCGGTAAGCACGTCACCGTAGAAATCCAAAAGATAACCAATATTTAAGTTCTTTTCAAACATAATATTAACCTCTTTTAAGTGTAAAGCAAAATACTTTACAGAGTATAACATACTTTTTTAATTATGTCAATAGGGTTTTCAAATATTTTTCTTATTTTTTACTTATTTTTTCAGTCGAGATCATCAAATTTTGGATTTCTCATTAAAATCAAATTTGAATATTCGTATATTCATTCAAAAACCGCAAATATTTGCATAAAAATACACCAAAATTAAAAATTTCGGATTTTTCGTGAAAAAATATTCAAATTTTTTCGAAAAAAGTATTGACAAACCAAAAGACAAGTGCTACAATATCCCCATAATCAAAATTCATTCATCCTGGAGGAAAAGAAAATGAAAAAGTTATTAGCTTTTATTCTTTCAATTACAATGATTATAACGTGTGTTGCGGCGCTTTCATCCTGCAACAAAAACACCGAATTCGTAGCTATAGACGCCACTGACCTTATCGCTGAAGACTTCGGTATCGCAGTAAAGAAGGGCAGCACAGAGCTCCTTAACATGATCAACGAAGTTGTTGAAGCATGGGTTGCAGACGGCACAATGGCTAAGTACGTTGATTACTACGATGCAGTTGCAAACGGCGAAACACCTGATGCAAACGGTCTTAAAACAAGCTGGGATTTCGGTGATGCGACTGAAACTATCACAGTTTACACAGAAAGTGGGTTCGCACCCTTCGAGTTCGTTTCTAACAATGAAATCATCGGTGTTGACATCGCTATTATGAGCGAAGTAGCGCAGAAGAACGGTTACAAGATCGAAGTTAAGGACGTTTTGTTCGACACGATCACAACTTGCGTTAAGACTTCTGACGGTTACGCAGTTGGCGCGGCAGGCCTTACAATCAATGACGAACGTAAGGAAGAGGTTGATTTCTCTTCCATTTACTACAGCTCCACGCTCGTAGTTGTATCCGCAAAGGATAAGTCCATCTCCAGCGTTAAGGACCTCTCCGGTCTTAAGGTTGGCGTTCAGCAGGGTACAAGCGGCGACCTTATCATCTCCGACGCTAAGGCAGGCGGTTTCACATTCGTTTCCGGTGAAGATGAAGACGGAAATGAAATCACAACAACTATCACAGTTGACGGCAGCACAACAGTAAAGCAGTATTCTGCATACTCTTATGCTTTCGCTGACCTTCAGGCAGGTCGTATTGATGCGATCCTTATGGACAAGCTTCCTGCCCAGATCATGCTTGCAAATTCCGATAACTGATATCAGACGAATGAGAGGGCAAAAATTTTGCCCCCTCATTCTCCGTGTTATAAATAATTTCAACAAAACTCAAGGTATTATAAAAATGAACATTCAAGAATTTTTCTTGTCAATATGGCAAAAGTTCCACAAAGCGTTTTTGGCGGAAAACAGATGGAAGCTTTATTTGGAGGGCCTGGGAAACACTCTTGTAATCGCGCTTCTCGCGGCGTTGATCGGTACGATCCTGGGCGTTATTTTTGCCGTGATCAGCTACGTCAACAAAAAAACAGGCAAGCTTAAGGTTATAAACAAGATTTCACAAATTTACATAACCCTCGTACGCGGTACGCCCGTGGTTCTTCAGCTTATGATTTTGTATTTCGTTGTGTTCGCTACTTGGGACAACGGAATTATGATAGGCGCAATTACTTTCGGTTTAAACTCGGGCGCTTACGTTGCTGAAATTGCAAGAGCAGGCTTTGAAGCGGTTGATGACGGACAGAGAGAGGCCGGACGCGCAGTTGGTCTTTCTACCGCGCAGACAATGAGATACATTATCGTTCCTCAGGCGCTTCGTAACTGCCTGCCGCCTTTGTTTAATGAATTTATTACACTCGTTAAGGAAACAGCTATCGTCGGTTACGTAGGAATTTACGATCTGGGTAAGATCCCCGGCATGATCCAGTCAAGAACGTTCGACTATCTTTTCCCGTTGCTTATCGCGGCAGTCCTTTATCTGATTCTCGTATTGATACTTACGAAGATCCTTCACGTACTTGAAAAGAAGCTCGCCAAGAGCGACAGAGTGCAGATCAATAGCAGAGGAAGGGGGCAGAAATAATGAATCAGACGAATACAACCGTAAATGAACCGTTGATCTCGGTCAAAAACCTTACGAAATCCTTCGGTGATCTCGTGGTTTTGAACAGCGTTTCCACCGACATTTACAAGGGCGAAAAAATCGTAGTTATCGGTCCGTCGGGCGGCGGTAAGAGTACGTTTTTACGTTGCCTGAACTGTCTTGAGGACCCGACCTCGGGCTCTATCATATTCGACGATGAGGACTTGGCGGACGTACGGGTAGATATTAACGTACACAGACAGAATATGGGTATGGTGTTCCAGCAGTTTAATCTCTTCAATAACCTTACCGTTCTCGAAAATATTACTCTTGCGCCGAACACTATCTTTTGCAAGAAAGCGAAAGCCCTCGGCAAAACCACGTCTCAAATCAAGGAAGAGAATAAGCAGCACGCGCTATCTCTTTTAAAACGAATCGACCTTCTCGACAAGGCGGACGCGTACCCCTCAACTCTGTCGGGCGGCCAGAAGCAAAGAATAGCTATCGTGCGCGCGCTTGCGATGAATCCAAAGGTAATGCTTTTCGACGAACCCACGTCGGCGCTTGATCCCGAAATGGTCGGAGAGGTCCTCGATCTTATGAAGGAGCTCGCATACGAGGGAATGACAATGGTCTGCGTTACTCACGAAATGAATTTTGCGCGCGAGGTTGCCGACAGAGTTCTGTTCATTTGCGACGGTATAATCGCAGAGGAGGGAACTCCCGACGAGGTATTCAATAACCCCAAGCATCCCCGCCTAAAGCAGTTTTTGAACAGTATTATCAAATAATCCCCCAAGCCGCAGAGGTTTTCCTGTGCGGCTTGTTTTATGTGTAAAAATTTCTTAAACCCAACCATTTTATGTTGACTTTTATACGTATAAATGTTATAATATACTATGTGTGTATACAATTATAAATTTTGTTATTTCATATAAAATTTCACCTCGGGAGATATAAAATGCAGATAAACGAAAAGCTCGCAGCCGAAAAATCAAATAAAACCGTAAAAGTCATTCTTCTGCTCGCAGCGCTGCTTATAATATCGGTAATTGTAACCGTAATTGCAGCGCTTATGCCTACTCGTATAAAAATCGAAGCGGGCGATACACCCGATTTTTACAAGATCTTCAATACGGAGGACTATGAGCTCGATTCAAGCTTTGATCCCGACAGCATCAACCATCCGGGCAAATATGAGCTTACCGTAAGCTACAACAACCGCTCGCGAGACATCGTTTTGATTGTAGTTGACACGACCGCTCCCGTCGTAAGGCTTCACGAAAGAATATACGTATCCTCAACCGATATTATTCCGACCGCTGATGACTTTATTGAGAGTATAACAGAGGCGGATTCATACACGGGCGAGATCCTTATGGATATGAATTACGACTTTCAGATGGGCAAGTCCTATGAGATAGAAATGTATTTCAAGGACGCTTCGGGCAACAGGACCGAGGTTATGACGAGTATTCTCTCGTATATAAACGACACGCAGGCCCCGACGATCGAGGTTCCCACAATGCTTTATTTCGAGATTGGCGCGCCCATAACCTACAGATCAAGCATCAAGCTCAGCGATAATTGCATCGGTGATATTAAGCTTGAGGTTGACGACAGTAAGGTTGACGTTAACAAAGAGGGAATTTATAAGATCACTATCAAGGCTACCGACGTAGCGGGAAACGTGGCGACCGCGGAAGCATCCGTACACATTATCCCCTCGGGAGCATCGGTTTCCATTGACGATCTCAATAAGAGAATCGCGAGCATTTGCAATTCAATCATCAAGTCCGATATGACGAAGGAGGAAAAATGCCGCGCGGTCTACGCGTACGTTCAATCCAATATAAAATACGTTTCCGAATCAAAGGGCGAGGGATATATTGAGGTCGCATACAACGCGCTTGACGAAAAGGCAGGCGACTGCTACTCCTTCTTCTCGCTATCAAAGGCATTTCTCGATTATCTCTGCATCGAAAATATAGAAATTCAGCGAACGGAAGGCAAGGGCGAGGGAACTCACTACTGGAACTACGTTAATATCGGAACTGATTCCGACCCCAAATGGTATCATTTTGACACGACCGAGCTTGTATATAACTATAACGTAAGCGGATGTCTGCTAACGACCGCGCAGGTCGAGGCATACGACGAGTGGCGCAGCGGAGTTTACTTCAGACATTTTGACAAGACGAAATATCCCACGTCCGAAACAAAGATAATAACCGAAATACCCGAGCTTGAAAAATATATGAACTAAGGTAAAAAATGTATTACACTAATATTTTACAGTATCTTGAGAGCACCGCGCCGAAATATTCAGAAAAAGTTGCTTTTTCCGACGGCGCAAACGAAAAGAGCTTTGATACGCTTATTGGGGAATCCAAGTCTGTAGGAAGCTTTCTTATCTCAAAGGGTCAGACGAAAAAGCCCGTGCTTATTTTAATGAATAAGCACCCCGATACTATGTCTGCCTTCTTCGGCGTAATTTACGCGGGCGGCTACTACGTGGCTATCGACGCGGAGATGCCTGAAATAAGAATCAAGCTTATTATCGACAGCTTACAGCCCGAGACGCTTATTTACGATGAAAAGAACGCAAAAAAGGCGGACAAGCTCCCCGAGAGTATAACCAAATATCTGTTCACGGATATAAAAGACTATCCTGTTGACACAAATGCACTCGACTCGGTCAGAAAAGAGCAGATAGACACCGATCCGATCTATATCGTATTTACGTCGGGCTCAACGGGAATACCGAAGGGAGTTGCGGCTTGCCACCGTTCCGTTATAGACTACACGGAAACGCTCTGCGAGGCGATAGGCTTTGACGAGAACACCGTATTCGGCAATCAGACCCCGCTTTACTTTGACGCTCCGCTAAAAGAAATTATGCCTACGATAAAGCACGGCGCAACGACGTATTTTATTCCCAAGCAGCTATTTATGTTTCCTACGAAGCTCTGCGATTATCTCAATGAGCACAGAATAAATACTGTCTGCTGGGTCGTTTCGGCGCTGACGATGATCTCTTCATTGGGCGCGCTTGCTACAAATCCTCCTAAATATCTGACCACGGTTTGCTTCGGCAGCGAGGTCTTTCCGATTCCTCAATACAAGCTTTGGCGAGAAGCGTGTCCCGAGACTAGATTTTTCAACCTCTACGGACCCACCGAGGCTACGGGTATGTCTACCTTCTGGCATGCGGATCGAACGCTTGACGAGGGCGAGGCGATACCCATCGGCAATCCCTTCCGCAATACTCAAATTCTTCTTTTGAACGAGCAGGGACATAAGGTGGCAGACGGCGAGGTCGGTGAGATCTACATCCGTGGCACGTGCGTAACACTCGGCTACTTTAACAACAAGGAAAAGACCGACGAGGCGTTCGTTCAGAATCCGCTCAATAAATCCTATCCCGAGCTTGTTTACAGAACGGGCGACCTTGCAAAATGCAATAAATACGGCGAGCTTGTTTTCGTTTCCCGACGCGACTCGCAGATAAAGCATATGGGACACCGAATCGAGCTTGGCGAGATCGAGGCGGCGCTTGCTAACTGTCAGGGAATTAACCGCGCCTGCTGTGTTTACAACAACGAGCAGAAAAGGATCTTCGCCTTCTACGTAGGCAGCATTGATTCAACCTCTCTTACGAAGGAGCTCAAAGCCCTTTTGCCGAGATATATGATACCCAACGTGATCGAAAAGCTTGACACGATGCCGCTGACCCCCAACGGCAAGCTCGATCGAAAGTGCCTTGCGGAAATCGCTAAAAATTATATATAAATTAAGGAAACAACTATGAACACACTTCTTGAAATTTTAGGTGAGCTTCACCCCGATGTTGATTTTACAGCTGAGGAAGCTCTTATCGACGACGGAATACTCGATTCACTCGACATCGTTACTCTGATTACGGAGATCAACGATAAATTCGACGTTTCCATTCCCGCGGAGGAGATCATCCCCGAAAACTTCAATTCTGCCGCAGCTTTAATGGCGCTTATCGAAAAGCTTGACGAAGAATAAAATCTAAAGGAAGGTAAAATGTCTTTCACATCATTTGAATTTTTCTGTTTTCTTGCGATAACCGTACTTTTATATTACGTTATTCCAAAGAAGCTTCAATGGGTGCTTCTTCTTATAGCAAGCCTTGTGTTCTACGCGTTCGCGGGCGGATTTTATCTGCCGTATATTCTTATAACGATAATCTCATCGTACATTGTCTCGATGCTGATAAAAAAGAACGCGGACAAAGAAAAAACATATATTGCGGCAAATAAGGAAGCTTTAGACAAGGAGCAGAGAAAGAAATATAAGGCAAAGGAAAAGAAAAAGCGCTTTTCCATACTTATCGTCGGACTTATAATCAATTTCGGAATGCTTGCCGTGCTCAAATACACGGGCTTTGCAATATCAAATATCAATTCAATAATTCATATTTTCAATAAGAACGCGTCCATCGGCATCCCCGAGCTTCTGCTCCCGCTTGGAATTTCCTTCTACGTATTTCAGACTACGGGATATCTTATCGACGTTTACAGAGAAAAAACACAGGCGGAGACGAACATATTCAAGCTTGGTCTGTTCGTTTCGTTCTTCCCACAGCTGCTACAGGGCCCTATTTCAAGACATAGCGACCTTGCGGCTCAGCTTTTCGAAGAACACAAATGCAGCTGGGACAATATCTGCGCAGGACTTTTGCGCGTAACGTACGGTTATTTTAAGAAGCTAATTATTGCGGATACTATAATGATAGCTATCTCAAAAATAACGGGCGCGCCCGATACTTATAGCGGAATTTACGTAATTTTCCTGATCCTTGCTTATTCCGTACAGATATACGCGGATTTCACGGGCGGCATAGACATTACCATCGGTATTGCAGAAATGCTCGGCATAAAGCTCCGCGAAAACTTTGATCACCCATTTGCTTCAAAAAGCACGAAGGAGTATTGGAACCGCTGGCACATCACGATGGGATCTTGGTTTACGGATTACGTTTTCTATCCGCTTTCCATCTGCAAGCCTATGCAGAAGCTTTCAAAATGGGGACGCTCAAAGCTTGGAAACGCGCTTGGAAAGAGAATACCCGTTTACCTTGCAACCATAGTTACTTGGTTTCTGACGGGCCTTTGGCACGGCGCGAGCTGGAACTTTATCGTATGGGGTCTTCTCAACTGCCTTGTAATTCTCATATCGCAGGAGCTGACACCTCTCTACAATAAATTCAATAAGGCTTGTCCGAAGCTCGTATCGTCAAAATTCTGGGATCTGTTTTCAAAGTCAAGAACGTTTTTGCTTATGGGCACGATAAGAATTCTTGACTGCTACAGAGACGTTCCGCAAACGTTCAAGAGCATTGGCACTATCTTCTACAGATTTGACACGTACGTAAGCTTCTTTAACGGTGGCATCAAATCCCTGGGACTCGGACTCCCCGAGTACATACTTCTGGCTCTCGGAATTATAACCGTTTACGTCGTAAGCAAATTCCAGAGAGCAAACGAGCCCTCCTTGCGCCACAGAATTTCAAAATCGCCCGCGCTTGCCCTTGCTTGTATTGCAGCGCTCGCGTTTATAATTCTCATATTCGGCGCGTACGGACTCGACTATAACGCTTCACAGTTTATCTACACACAATTCTAATATATATAAAGGCAGATTAAATGCGAAAAGGATTAAAAATAACAATTTCTCTTGTCGCAGCCACTCTGTTGTTATCCGTTCTTCTGACGTTTGCTACTCTCGTGCTGTCGCCCAAAAATAACGACCCCGTAGAACGAGGTCTTATCGGCGAATATTACGACGAGGCGGACGCGGGGAATGAGCACCAGGTAGTATTCGTTGGCGACTGCGAGGTTTACGAATCCTTCGTTCCTCCCATGCTTTTCGAGGAATACGGAATAACCTCGTACATCCGCGGAAGCGCGCAGCAGCTCATCTGGCAGTCATACTATCTGCTCGAGGAGGTTTTCGAATACGAATCTCCCGAGGTGGTGGTCTTCAACGTGCTTTCTATGAAATACGGCGAGCCGCAAAGGGAAGAATACAACAGAATGACTCTGGACTCAATGAGAAATTCTATCATCAAGCACAATGCAATAAAGGCGTCTATGACCGAGGACGAAAATATACTCTCGTATTATTTTCCGCTTCTCCGTTACCATCAGAGATGGAAGGAGCTCTCGTGGGACGATTTTAAATATATGTTTGGCACGGAAAACGTAAGCCACAACGGATATCTTATGCAAACGGCGGTAAAGCCCAAGACCGATACGCTTGAGGGCAGACCGCTTACGGACTACACGCTTCCCGAGATCTCGTTCGAGTATCTTGATAAGATGCGAGAGCTTTGCGAGAAAAACGGCGCTGAGCTTATCCTTATTAAAGCGCCCACTAACGTTAGAAACTATTGGTGGTACGACGAATGGGACGAGCAGATAGTAGAATACGCCGACGAAAATCATCTTTCCTATTATAATTTTATAGGAAACGAGGAGATAGGTATTGATTGGTCGCAGGATACCTACGACCAGGGAATGCATCTCAACGTTTTCGGCGCGGAAAAAATGACGAGCTATTTCGGCAAGATACTTTCGAAAAATCACGGTCTCGCGAGCCTGAAGGGAAATGCCGAGGTATCAGCCGTATGGAATGAAAAATACGACGCTTACGTTTCTCAAAAGAACGAAATGCTACAGGAATAAACTAAAAAGAAGGTAAAAGTCAATGAAAAGATCTATAGCCGTACTTATTATTATTTTAATTACCGTCACCGCTCTTGCCGCGTGTGGAAATTCAACCGTAAATGACGGAACGAACGGAGGGAACGAGGAAAACACTACCTCTGCCCAAGGCGTAAATCTCGTTATAGGCGACGACGCCTTGAATTTCACCGCAGACAATAACGTTGAGATCACTCCCAACAAGGAAGCAAAGCCCATCATCGAAGCTCTCGGTGAGCCTCTCGAATATATCGAAACTGCCTCCTGCGGATTTGATGATATGGACAGAACGTATAAATACAATGGATTTGTTATCGATACGGTAACAATAAACGGCGTTGAATATATCTACACCGTTGAGATAATTAACGACCTTATTTCAACACCCGAGGGCGCATATATCGGAATGACGCTTGCTGAAATCAAAGACATCTATGCAGGCAAGTATAAGATGGAGGACGGTCACGTTGTCGTTGAATTTGTAAACGGCTCAATGCGCTGCTTTATAAAAAATGACGTCTGCACCTCGATCACCTATCAATCGACCACTATTCCCAACCTCGAGGAACAGAAATAATTTCACGCTGTCAAAGACGGCGTATCACTAAAAGCTATCAGAAAAAGCACACCTAATCACCGCCGAATACGGCGGTGTAATGAAAAACGGCCGATACGGATTCAATCCATATCGGCTGTTTTCCCGTCCCTCAGACCCCGAAGTATATTGATTGAGGGATTTTTTAGCACTGTTCATAAATTATTAACAAAAATTTGGACAAAATATTTTATAAAATGGGTTGACAAACTCTAAAAAAGTGGTAAAATAGTATCGTAGGTTAGCACTTTGAGCGTTTGAGTGCTAATTTTAACGGAAATCCGCATTAAATTTATCGGAGAACGAAAGGAGCTGCACAATATGAGCGCAAAATCAAACGGTGAGCTTAGCGAAAGAAAAAAGCTTATACTTAAAGCGATTGTTGAAGCCCATATAGCTGACGGCGAGCCTGTCGGTTCGAAGTATCTTCTTTCGAATGAGCACTTGACCTGCTCGTCTGCCACAATTCGAAATGAAATGGCGGAGCTTGAGCATATGGGCTACCTTGAGCAGCCGCACACGTCAGCGGGAAGAGTACCGAGTGAGCTCGGCTACAGATTTTACGTTGACTCACTTATCGAATCCTACGCGATGACCGCAAAGGAGATCGTTGAGATAAACAAGCTTCTCAAGACTAAGATGAGTCAGCTTGACCAGATACTTCTTACCGCCTCAAGGCTTGCGGGAAATCTCACGAACTACACGAGCTTCCTTATCAAGCCCAAGGCGTCGAGTGTAAGCATAAAGCGATTTGACGTCATCTATCTTCACAGTCACGGTATGCTTCTCGTTATGATAAGCTCTGGCGGAAACATAATAACCAAGCAGCTTTCATTTGAGGAAAAGATAACTCAGTTGACGGTCACCGAGCTTTCCATTGCGCTAAACGACAACATCGCCGGACTTACCGCATCCGAGATCACGCTTCCTATTATTATGGAGCTTGAAACGGCCATGGGCGACAAATCGGGCATTATCTCACCGATCATCAAGATCATTTACGAGAGCATGAACGAGATAGACGAGGGCGACCTTCGTGTAAGCGGCATGGACAGACTTCTGCAGTATCCCGAATACAGTAACAAGGAGCAGCTCCGCGAGCTTCTCACAACGCTTGAGAACAAGGATGATATTCTTGATATCGTATCGGATACCGACACGGATCACGACCGCGTGAACGTTGTTATCGGCTCAGAAAGCTCCGTTAAGGTGATGAACAATTCCGCAATCGTATTCAAGCCCATCGTACGCGACGGCAAAACGCTTGGCGCGATCGGAATCATCGGCCCGAGACGAATGGACTATGCAAAGGTGGTTGCAACCATCGACGAGCTTACGGTCAACGTCGAAACTCTGTTAAATGAAAACAATCTGATCAATCAAACAAGCGAAGGAGATAATAATGGCTGAGGAGAACAAGACCTGTGAGTGTGAGATAAATTCCGAAAACGATATTATTGAGGAAAAGATCACACCGCCCGAGGAAGAGGTAAAGGTCGAGAAAAAAGAAAACAAGAAGGTAAAGAAGCTGGAAGCCGAGATCGCGGAGCTACAAAAGTCGATCGAGGAAAAGGATGCGAAGCTTTCGGAGCTTAATGACAAATATCTTAGAATGATGGCGGAATACGATAATTTCCGCAAGAGAAGCACAAAGGAAAAGGACGGAATTTACGCGGACGCCTACAACGACGCTATCACATCCATTCTCCCCGTGCTTGATAACATCGAGCGCGCCGCGGCTTACACAGACGCCGAAGCGGTGCTCAAGGGTGTACAATTGATCCTCAAGGGAGCCGACGAGGCCTTTGAGAAAATGGGAGTTACGTCCTTTGGACAAAAGGGCGATGAATTTGACCCCAACCGTCACAACGCGGTAATGCACGTTGAGGACGAAAATCTCGGTGAAAACGTCATAGCCGAGGTATTCCAGAAGGGATATATGAAGGGCGACAAGGTTATAAGATACGCTATGGTCACCGTAGCTAATTAAATAAGTAAAAATTTTAAAACCCAAGGAGGAAATTATCATGGGAAAAATTATAGGAATAGATTTAGGTACAACAAACTCTTGCGTAGCGGTTTACGAAGGCTCTGAGCCCATCGTTATCCCCAATCCCGAGGGAGCAAGAACAACACCTTCCGTTGTAGCGTTCTCCAAGAGCGGCGAAAGAATGGTAGGACAGGTTGCGAAGAGACAGTCCATCACAAACCCCGACAGAACGGTTA
>CAZMKU010000032.1:0-15383 GCA_964567085.1 uncultured Clostridium sp. | reverse complement strand
GCTGCTGGAGTCCGTCGAACGCGCCGCCGCAGATGAAGAGAATATTCTCGGTGTTTATCTTGATAAACTCCTGATTGGGATGCTTACGTCCGCCCTGGGGGGGGACGTTTGCGACCGTGCCTTCAAGGATCTTCAAAAGCGCCTGCTGAACACCCTCGCCCGAAACGTCGCGAGTGATAGAGCGGTTTTCGCTTCGTCTTGAGATCTTGTCGATCTCGTCAATATAGATAATACCGCGCTCCGCGCGTTCAATGTCGTAGTCTGCCGCCTGAATCAAGCGCAGAAGGATATTTTCAACGTCCTCGCCAACGTAACCCGCTTCGGTAAGAGTCGTGGCATCAGCGATAGCAAAGGGGACTTTAAGCGTTTTTGCAAGTGTCTGCGCGAGGTAAGTCTTGCCGACACCCGTGGGGCCCAAAAGAAGCACGTTGCTTTTCTGAATATCGATTCCGTCATCGTCAGCCTGCGACTTTTTGCTTCTCTTTTTGAGATTTTTCTTTTTGTAGAGAATTCTCTTATAGTGGTTGTATACAGCAACCGAAAGTGCAACCTTGGCATCGTCCTGACCGATAACGTACTCGTCAAGCGATTCCTTTATCTGTATGGGCTTGGGGAGTGTTTCAAACGAAAGCTCCTCCATGCCGCTGTCGTGGATTTTTGTTTCGTAAATAAGGTCTGAGCAAGCCTCAACACAAAAGTCGCAAATGTAAATTCCGCTCGGAGAGGGAATTAAGAAATTAACCTGATTCTCGTTTCTGCCGCAAAACGAGCAAAAGCGGAGATGCCCCTCGCCGCTCTGTCTGCTCGGTGTGCGATTGTTGTTAGTTGCCATTATAAAAAACCTTTCGTAATAGTCAGTGCTAAAGCTTTATTCGTGCTTTGTGAGGATGCGGTCGATAATGCCGTAGCTGAGCGCTTCCTCTGCCGTCATAAAGTAATCTCTGTCAGTGTCCTTTTCGATCTGCTCGATGCTCTTTCCTGTGTTCTCGGAGAGGATCTTGTTGAGCATATCGCGTGTGCGGAGAATGAGCTCTGCGCGGATCTTGATGTCGGATGCCTGACCTTGCGCGCCGCCGAGAGGCTGGTGGATCATGATCTCAGAGTGGGGGAGAGCGATTCTCTTGCCCTTTGTGCCTGCGGAGAGAAGAAACGCGCCCATGCTCGCAGCCATACCTATACAGATCGTGGAAACGTCGCACTTGATGTACTGCATAGTATCGTAAATTGCCATGCCCGCAGTTACAGATCCTCCGGGGCTATTGATATAGAAGAAAATATCCTTTGTGGGGTCCTGCGCTTCGAGGAAAAGAAGCTGAGCGACAACAAGGGAGGCCGTTGTATCGTTTACCTCATCGGACAAAAAGATAATTCTGTCATTAAGCAAGCGAGAGAAAATATCGTAAGAACGCTCGCCGCGGCCTGTCTGCTCAACGACCATGGGAACGAGCGCATTCTGCAAAGGAAAATTATTCATATAAACCTCCAAAATTATAATTAGTAATGTGAACTTTGCGCCGTACTGAACACAGATACAACATTTATATTGATAAATGTGTTCTAAAATGACCTGTGGTATGTACGGCGCATTAAATTAAATTCTATTAAGCCTTTTCTGTAATTACGGCCGCATCCTTAACGATCTGCATTGCCTTCTTAACCTTGATGTCAGCGGAAACCATCTGGGCATCAACAAGCTCGCGAACCTTGTCAGCTTCCATGTTGTAAGCTTCGGCGATAGATGAGAATTCAGCGTTGAGCTCGTCTTCCGTTACTTCTACGTTCTCAAGCGTTGCGACTGTTTCGAGGCAAAGTCTTGCCTTTACCTGCTTTTCGGCCTGAGGACGAAGCTGCTCGCGGAGCTTATCGAGGTCGAGACCTGTGTACTTGAAGTATGTCTGGAGATCGAGACCCTGCATGCGAAGTCTGTTATCGTAATCTCTTACGAAGTTTTCTGTCTCTGCTATGAACATAGCCTCGGGGATTTCAGCCTCGAGCTTTTCCATAAGAGCGTTAATGAGAGCTTCTTCAATCTGCGAATCAGCCATGGAGTCGTGTCTCTTCTGGATTTTTGCCTTAACGTCTGCGCGGTATTCATCGAGTGTATCGAATTCGGAAACGTCCTTTGCGAAATCGTCGTCAAGCTCGGGAAGCTCAACCTTAGTTACGGAGTTGACCTTAACCTTGAAGGTAGCTGCCTTGCCTGCGAGCTCTTCGGCGTGGTAGTCAGCGGGGAAGGGTACGTTTACGTCGAACTCATCGCCCTTCTTGTGACCTGCAACCTGCTCCTCAAAACCGGGAATGAAGGAACCCGAGCCGAGCTTGAGGGAGTAGTTCTCACCCTTGCCGCCCTCGAATGCTACGCCGTCGATGAAGCCCTCGAAGTCGATCTTTGCGATGTCGCCGTTCTGCGCCGCGTCCTCGCTATCCTCGATCTCGCGGGAATTTCTTTCTCTGATCGTCTTGATTTCGTTGTCAACCTCTTCTTCTGTCGCTGCAACAACTGCCTTTTCAACCTCGATTCCTTTATATCCTTCGAGCTTGCACTCGGGCTTTACGGGAACGATAGCGGAAAGAACGAGACCGTTCTCATCAATGGAAACGATGTCGATCTCAGGCTGACCTACGGGTGTAATGTCTGCTTCTGCGAGAGCAGCTGCATAGTTGTCGGGAATGAGGTCGTTTATAGCATCCTCATAGAAAACTCCCTTGCCGTACATCTTCTCGATTACAGCCTTGGGCGCCTTACCATCTCTGAAGCCGGGGACGCTTATCTTCTTAACCTGCTTGCGGTAAACCTTTTCAACCGCTGCATCAAAAACTTCCTTGTCAACAGAAAATTCAATTTTTACTGTGCTTTTTTCTGCCTTTTCAGCTTTGATCAATTTCATTTTAAATTCCTCCGAATCATTTATGTGAAAAAATTTTTAAACTTTGTAAAAAAGCATACATTATATTGTATAATTTTTTTTGGAATTTGTCAATAGCTTTTCGAATTTTTATTGGATTTTTAAGGGATAAAAGCCCAAATAATCCGACGAAGCGATAGTGAATTTGATATTTTCATAAGTAAAGGAGCGCGGGGTTTCGTAGCTGTTGTGAATGTGTCCGTAGTACACGTTCTCGATGTCGTATTCAATAAGCACGTCGATAAGCTCACGTATGCAATACTCGGCTCTGACGGGCGGGAAGTGGAGAAAGACTAAAATAGGAAGCTTTACGCCATTTTCGGCCTCGTGCTGAGCCTGAAGCTTTTTTGCGGCCTCAAGGCTTATTTTCAGTCTTCCGACCTCACGGTTTATTATCTTGTCGTAATCCGCGTTATTGACTGCGGTCTGCTGGGATTCGTCGGGGAACCAACCGCGAGTACCGCAAATAACGTAATTTTCAACGATATACGCGTTATTGTGGAGTATCTGCAAAGACTTAAAGCCTTGCGCGGCAAAGAATTCAGTCATTTTTTTGTTTGTAGACCACCAGAAATCGTGATTGCCTTTGCCAAGGTATTTTTTTCCGTTTAGCTTTTCAATAAAAGACAGGTCGGACACCGCCTCGTCGAGCTTCAATGCCCACGAGATATCGCCGGGAACTATAACCGTGTCGTTTTCGGTTATTATACTGTTCCAATTTTTCTTGATCTTTGACATATAGTCAGTCCATCTTGAACCGAAAACCTCCATTGATTTGTTTGTGGCGCTATCGGTTGAAAGATGAAGATCTGCAATTACAAATAAAGACATCATTCACCTCAAAAATAATACATAAATGCTTTGATTTATGGTAATAATAGTTTTGTCAGATAAAAACTGATAGAATGAACATTAACGGAGGCTACCGAAAATGAACGAATCAAAGAAGAATGCTTGCTACGATGGCAACTGCCGTGAACACAACAAGGGAATTACTTGCTCTGTTAAGAACTGCGCTTATCACGATGGCGAGCGTTACTGTACGGCAGAGATGATCTCTGTTGAGCCTGCGACAAGCAACGTTGCAGAATCAAAGGATACAAAGTGCAAGACTTATAAGCACAGCTGCTGATTTTTTATAATTGCCGTCTCTGTTCGAGGCGGCAATTTTCTTCATTTTTTAACGTAAGAATAAACCTCGTCGAGCATGTCCTTATGGTCGATGATTTTTGAAAATCTTACCTCGCGCTTGTCAAGATCGCGCAGAGGATATGTGATCTCGGTGTTCGTGAGAGCCGAGAGAGCCTCGAGCGCGTCAAGATCGCTGCCGTCAAAATCGCCCGCAAGAGATTTGTAAACGTCGATAGCGAACTTGTAGGGAGACGCCGTGGATGCAACCACGATGGGAGTTTCGTCCCCCGTTTCCTTGATATATTGCTCGGCAGAGCTCAAGGCAACCGCGGTGTGAGTATCGGAAAGATAATTGTGATTATAGTAGTAGTCCTTTATAGTAGCGGCTGTCGTTTCCTCGTCGGCAAAATAACCGATAAAGTTTTCATTTATCTTTGCCATAGTTTCAGCGTCAACCGTGTACATACCCTTCGTTTTCAGGGATTCCATATATTCCGCCGTCATCTCACAGCCCGCGGTAAAGTAGAGAAGGCGCTCAAGATTGGAGGAAATGAGAATGTCCATGGAGGGCGACATAGTGAGGTGGAAGCTTCTGTTTCTGTCATACGTACCTGTGCGAAGGAAGTCCGTCAGGATATTGTTCTTGTTGGACGCGCAGATAAGCTTACCTATGGGAAGTCCCATAAGCTTTGCGAGATACGCCGCGAAGATATTGCCGAAGTTACCCGTGGGAACGCAAACGTTTATTTTGTCTCCCATTTTGATCTTGCCCGCGGAAAGAAGATCGCAGTAAGCGGAAATATAGTAAACTATCTGAGGAGCTAAGCGTCCCCAGTTTATAGAGTTTGCGCTGGAGAAGAAATAACCGTTTTCGTTGAGCACCTTTGCGCTCTCGGGATTGGAGAATATCTCCTTTACACCGCTTTGCGCGTTGTCGAAGTTGCCCTCGATTGCCACAACGCTTACGTTGGAGCCGATCTGTGTTGCCATCTGGAGCTTCTGTACCCGACTTACACCGTGAGCGGGGTAGAATACCATCATCTTGATCCGGTCGATGTCGCGGTAGCCTTCGAGCGCCGCTTTACCCGTGTCGCCCGAGGTCGCAACGAGAATAAGAGCCTCTCTGTTCTCGCCCGTCTTTTTAAGCGCGCGGGAGAGAAGTCTGGGCATAATCTGAAGCGCCATATCCTTGAATGCGGCGGTAGGTCCGTGCCAAAGCTCAAGGGAGTAAATATTACCGTATGTATGAACGAGCTGCGCCGCGCCGCCTACGAAGGAGTTTTCGTTATAAGCCGCCTTACAGTCGGAGAGAAGCTCGTCGAATGTGTAGTCGGAAAGATACTTTGAGAGGATCTTTGCGGCTCTTACGGGGTAGGAATCGGAGCACATTTCAAGTATTTCAGCCTCGGTCAAGGAGGGGATACTTGTGGGAACGAAAAGTCCGCCGTCATCCGCCAAGCCTTGCTTGATGATCTCCGCTGACGTTTTTGGCGCGGAATTTATATCTCGGGTACTTTTGTAGATCATTGTTTCGTCCTCCGATTACTTGAAATTACGTTCAATGAAGCAGTAATAGTTCTTGTAGAATATCTTATCGACAAGCTCCTGCGAATGTCCCTTTGCAAGAAGCGCTTCTGCGATAACGGGAAGATCCTGTACGCCCGTGATACCGACAGGGAGACGCGTGCCGTCGAGATCACAGCCGAGACCGATAATGTCCTCGCCGCCAAGCTCAAGGTAGCGTTCGATATGCTGAACTATATGGTCAACCGTGCAGGGAACTCCCGTGCTGCCGTCTCTTAAGTGCGCGCAGCAAAGGCTGATACCAACGATACCGCCAAGCTCCTTGATAGCGAGGAAATGATCGTCGCGAAGATTTCTCGTGTGTCCCCAAACGGACTTTGAGTTTGAGTGAGACGCGATAACGGGCTTGCCTGCCTTATAAGCCATCTCAAGAATTTCTCCTGTAACCTGTTCATTTGCATGAGAAACGTCGGGGCAGATGCCAAGCTCGAAGCATTTCTCGACAACCTCGCGACCAAAATCGGTAAGTCCGCCCTCTACGTCGTGTGACGCGCCAATGTGAGTGTGGCCGCCCCACATAATAGTAAGATATTTGACGCCGCGCGTCTTTAGCTCGTAAAGTCTGTTTATATCTCCGCAGAGCATTCTTGCGTCTTCAACTGCAAAGAATGCGGCTGTTTTACCTGCATCCCAAGCAGCTTTCATTTCAGCGAATGTGTTAACGTACGCCAGCTTGTCGGAGTTTTCATTGATTTCTTTTATCATATTGTCGTTCATGGCGATAAATTCCTTAAAGCTTTCCTCGTCAGAACGGTCCTCGCATGCCCAAAGCGCGAAGAATTGAGCGTAGTTTTCATAAATTTTAGCTTTGTTAAGGCTGATATGGCGGGAGTTTTCTACGATATTCTCGCCTCTGCGCAATATTTCAAGCGCGGTGTCGCAATGTGTGTCAATGAGCTTCATAATATGTGACCTCGTTTAGTGCTTTCTGCCTTTTGAATCAAAGGCGTCTCTTATGTGATTTATGCTTAATATCTGCGGATAAAGAGTCTTGTCCGTATCGCGTTCCTTCATATAGATCTCGATGACGTCGATGCGCGGCTGCTTTTCGGTGTAATGAGTTCTCAAATAATCGACAGCCGCCTTGACTGTGTTAGAGCGCTTTTTGGAATCGACGGCGCGGGCAGGGGAGCCGTAAAGACTCGAGCCCTCGTGTTGAACCGAACGAGTTTTGACCTCGACAAACACGAGAAAAGAATCGTCCTCCGCAATAATATCAATTTCATTTTTGGACATACGAACGTTTTTGTCTACGATCTTGTATCCGTTTTTTTCAAGGTAATCTGCGGCGAGCTTCTCGCCGAGGACGCCGAGCGTCAGGTGTGCTGCTTCTGCCATATATTACCTCCGTAAATTATTTGTCGAGAAATCTTATAAATTGCTTTCTGTGTATCTTCGACGGGCCGTATTGACGGAGCGCGTCCATATGAGCCTTCGTACCGTACCCCTTGTGCTTTGCTATCCCGTATTCGGGGTATTGAGCGTCAAGCTCTATGCACATTCTGTCACGCGTCACCTTGGCAAGCACGGATGCCGCGGCGATATTCATGGAAATTGCATCGCCTTTGATAACGGGGAAGGCGTCGATCTGAAAATCCCTTGCGATATTTCCGTCGATAAGTGCAAGATCAGGCTTGACTGCGAGACCGTCGATCGCGCGGCGCATGGCAAGAAGATCTGCTTCGAGAATATTCAGCTCGTCGATCTCCTCAACGCTTGCTTCGGCTATGCAATAAGCGAGAGCGGATTCTTTTATAATGTCAAAAAGCTTTTCACGTTTCTTTTCCGTAAGCTTTTTGGAATCGTTAAGGCCTTCGATATAAAGTCCGTCAGGTAAAATACACGCCGCCGCGACCACGGGGCCGCAAAGGGGACCTCGTCCCGCCTCGTCAACACCGCAGATTACTTTGTAGCCCTGCGCGTAAAATTCCTGTTCCTTCGAATAATCAGGCATAATATCCCTCCTTAATTATTCCTTGATGCCATCAATGTTATCAAGTGTGATACGACCTATCTTGCAGCCGCGGAATTCGTCGAGTATCATATTCGCGGTGCGCTCGGTGTTGACCTCGCCGCCCGATACGAGAAATCCTCGCTTTTTACCGATGGCGCAGAGGAAATCGAAATCGTCAAGGTCAGCGTACGCTTCAATATCTCCGAGCTTGTATCTGTCGCACAAAAGCTTTGGATAATCGTCTCGGAGTCTGCGGCAGAGCTTCATAGCGAGAAGCTCAATGTCGAGAATATCGTCCTTGATCGCGCCCGTGAACGCGAGATTGTCACCGACGGTCGCGTCCTCAAATTTGGGCCATAGAATACCGGGCATATCGAGAATATCAACGCCGATGCCCGTGGAGAACCACTGTTTGTCGCGTGTAACGCCCGGGCGGTCCTCGGCCTTTGCCTTGTTAGTGCCCGAGAGCTTGTTTATAAGAGTCGATTTGCCAACGTTAGGAATACCCAGAACCATAGCGAAAAGTCTGCGCCCGTGCATGCCCTTGGCCTCATACCTTTCAAGCTTGTCCTTAAGTATTGTTTTGATAGCGGGCAGAATAGACTGAAGTCCTTCGCCCGTGAGGCAGTCAACGGTTATGCAAATTGAATTGTCCGAGCTGTAGTGAGCGCACCAGCGTTTATTCGCCGTGGGGTCGGACAATGAAGCCTTGTTCAGAATAATAAGCGAGGGCTTGTTTTCGATAAGCTTCATTATTTCGGGATTTCTTGACGAATAGGGGATACGCGCGTCAAGAATTTCAATTACTATATCTACGTTTTTAAGGTTTTCGGAAATCAGACGGCGGGTTTTCGCCATATGTCCCGGGAACCATTGAATTGTTTGTGACGGCACAAGAAATTCTCCTTTTTCTTGAATTTGGCTAACTAAGCCAAGTGAATGGTTTAATTCTGAATAACGCCTTTCCGAGAATCTGGCGCTCGTCAACGAAGCCTATCTCAAGCGAGCGGGAATCGTTGGAGTTGTCGCGGTTGTCACCGAGAACGAAAATGTGACCCTCGGGCACGGTGGTTTCGAAAATTCCCGCGGTTAGATCAAAGTCGTATTGGGGGTAAATATGACGGCGAATAGGATCGAGATAGGCGTTTGCGTCCTCGTATTCAACTCCGTCGACCCATATTTTCATTTCGTTTGCGCCGACGTATGCGATCTTAACAGTCTGTCCCTCGGTAGCGATGACTCTTTTGATAACGGGCTCCTTGATGGTATCGGATGTCTGGTGGAATACCACGACGTCATTTTGCTTCGGTGAATAAAAAAGATTCGTTGTTATGACCATTTCTCCGCTCTCAAGCGTGTTCATCATAGATGAGCCCTGAACCTGACAAAGCCTGAATGCAAAGGTGAACACGATAAGCACCGCAACGACCGCGAAAACGAACATTTCGGCGTAGTCGAGAATTATGCGCGCAATACCTTGCTTTTTTTCGGGCTCGTCGTTATTAGAGGACTTCGGCGCAGGCTCTTGTATTATGCTTTCAGTTATTTCATTGTCGTTTTGATTGTTGTTTTTATCTTCCATATGAAATCTCCGAATTTTATTTGATAAGTAAAGAAAGAAGCTTGTGTCCCTCGGGCAGGTAAAAGCCTTTCGCCTCAGCCGAGTTCTCGGTAAAGCTGTCAACGCCCCTCTGCTCCTCTGTTGAAGAGTAGATCATAAAGGGAACGGGGTCTGCGGTGTGAGTTCTGTATTTTATGGGCGTGGGGTGGTCGGGAAGAACCATAATTTTGAAATCCTCGCCCGTGGATTTGAGGTATTCGTAAACAGGTGTCAGAATTTCACGGTCAATAAGCTCAATGGATTTTACCTTCGATTCGGCATCGCCCTGATGACCGCATTCGTCGGGAGCTTCTACGTGAACGTATACGAACTCGCAGCCCTCGGAGAACGCTTTTATAGCGCCGTCGGCCTTGCCGCGATAATTTGTATGGAAATTGCCCGTCGCGCCCTCGACGTCTATGACCCTCATATCCGCGCAAAGACCAATGCCCTTGATAAGATCGACGGCGCAAACGATAGCCGCGTCCATTCCGTATTTGTTTTTGAAGGAGGGAAGTGACGGCTTTTTGCCGGGACTCCAGAGCCAAGCCGAGTTTGCGGGGCGCAGACCCTTCTTTCGTCTTTCAATATTTATGGGGTGATCTTTAAGCAAATCGTAGCTTGCTTTCATAAGCTCGAGGAATTTTTTGCCCTCGTCGTCATTTGGAAGATGCGCACCTATTCTCTGACCGAGAATGTCGTGTGGACGTGCGAAATTATAGGAATCCGCGCAGCCTCGCCAGATAAGACAGTGGCGGTAGCTTATACCCGTATGGAATTTGCGGTATTCGTTGCCAAGCTTTTCCTCGAGATATTTCACAAGCACGTCGGCTTCCTCGGTAGATATCTCGTCGGAGCTGTGATCGAGCATTATCTTGTCCTCGTAGCATTCCTCGCTGTCAGATACGGAAACAAGATTGCATCTTATGGCCACCTCGTCGTCAGACATTTTAATGCCAAGGCTTGTCGCTTCAAGCGGGGAGCGGCCCTTCGAATAAATCTTAGGGTCAAAGGAGAGTATCGCCATATTTGCGGTATCGCTCTCGGGCACCATTCCTTGAGGAACGTTTGAGACAGTGCCTATAAGCGAGCGGCTTGCCAAAGCGTCCATCGTAGGCTTGCCTGCCGCCTCCATAGGCGTTTTATTATCTAATTCGGCGATCTTTTCGTCCGCCATACCGTCGGGAATAAGAACAAGATATTTCATGCTGAATTTACCTCGGAATTTCTGATATTACAAAGTAAAATTACCTATCTTACATTATATCACAAAATTACTCGTATGACAACACCAAATATCAAAAAAAATATATAAAATTTGCTATCTTTTCTTTGAATTTATTTACTTTAACTTGAAAAAATACGATTTGTGTGTTATACTGAATATATAATTTTCAACCGGAGAACCTATATGAACGATGAGATGAAAAATAATATTAATAATACGGATGCAGATGAGATCAATGCGAAAAGCAACGATGCGGCGAGGAGAGTCAAAAGGACTAAAATTATTATAATTTCGGTTTTTGCCGGAATGCTCGTTTTTATGATATGCTGTCTTGCTATCCCCGGCTTTTTGGATTTGTCGGCGTTTGAGGAAAAAAAGAATTCCGATGAGCGCGTGCAGTATATTTTCCATCAGCCGTATCCCGAGAGCTTTGATATTATGAATTACGAGGAATATTTGGGCCTTGACCGTGGCTTTTATTATCTCGACGATTCGACGGGACAGACCGACGAGCTTACTCGCGAGAGCCTCGAGGACTACAATGAGGGCGTTAAGGTTATGTACGAAATGTTTGAGGCTATAATAGCAGGCGATGCCGATGCTTATAACGCCTTGCTTTCCGAAAACATTGAGCCGAAAAATGAGTTTACACAGCAGCAGGTTTATAAAATTTTGGTAACGGGAATTGATAATCGCGGATCGAGTGAATCTGGATATGCATTCAAGGTGGAGTACAAAATTCACGAAAATAACGGAACGTTTCGAACCGATATTGGAAGCGATATGGCGAAAATTCAATATTATACCGTTCGAAAAATTGACGGCAAGTATCTGATCTACAGTATTACCGAGAGTAATAATAAATAAGCAAAAAAGAATGCGGATCAGCGAGTTATCTTAAATGGAGAGCTCGCGGATCCGCGTTTTTTTATGTAATCAAATTACAATAGCGAAATTTTTTGACTTTATTAATTTTCTTGAACGTAAGCCAAACTAATTACGGAAAGGAGAATTTAAAGATGAAAAAAATCAAGATTTGTTTAATTTTTCTTTTTATATTTTCAATGCTTGCAGGCTCTTTTTCGGTCAGCGCCGCAGAGCCGTCACGTATTGTAAATTGGTATTGCATCAGAAATAAAAATCACAAGCAGCCCGTGCTTGACGGTAATTTGTGTGTCGTTGAAAAATACAGCGGAATGGGCTTCGATAAATCCCATGGCGACGACAATGACGACAAGGTGGTCTATCTTACGTTTGACGCGGGATATGAAAACGGCAACGTGGAAAAGATTCTTGATATTATGAAAAAGCAGGACGTGCAGGGCGCGTTTTTCGTGCTTGGAAATCTTATTGTAAGAAACACCGAGCTGGTATGCAGGATGTTTGACGAGGGACACCTCGTTTGTAACCATACCTATTCGCATAAGAGTATGGTAAATCTGACTCTTGACGATTTTAAAAAGGAGATTGAAAAGCTTGAGAGCACCTGTGTTCAGTACACGGGAAAAGAGCTTTCAAAATACTATAGACCGCCCGAGGGCAAGTTTGACGAGCAATCCCTTGAATACGTGCAATCCTTGGGCTACAAAACGGTTTTCTGGAGTATCGCATACGCGGATTGGGACAACAATTCGCAGATGAGAGAGTCTGAGGCAAAGGAAAAGATATTATCGAATATTCATAACGGAGCGATAATTCTTTTGCATCCAACGTCTGCGACCAACGTGAAAATTCTTGAGGACGTGATAGTTAAGCTTAAAGATATGGGATACAGATTCGGTTGTCTTGACGAGATCGGGCTTTAAGGTAAGGCTTTATGAGGGCTAAAAGAATAATTGTTTTTCTTATTTTATTTTCGCTCTGTTTCTCGGCTTCGGGACACTTGCGCGGTGTGATCGCCGATGAGTATGACGGCTTTGAGGATATTGTTATTTATAACAATAAAAACAGTGGCAATAAGATCGCGCTTACCTTTGACGACGGCCCGCATCCGCGACAAACAAAAGAAATTCTGGATATACTTGACGAATACGGAATAAAGGCGACGTTTTTCGTCGTCGGAATAAACGCGGAGAATTACGGCGAATCCTTGCAGCAAATTATAGAACGCGGTCACGAGATAGGCAATCATACCTATACGCACTCCAAGGTAAGCGAGCTTGATTATTATTCGCTGAAAAAGGAGATCGAGGACTGCGAGTCAAAAATATACGGAATGACCGATTATAAAACAAAGCTTATGCGTCCGCCCGAGGGGATGATCGACACGTCTGTAAAGGCGATTGCAAAGGAGCTTGATTATAAGGTTATTTTGTGGGATATTGATACGCGTGACTGGGCGCATACAAGTCCTCGCGATATCGCGAATCACGTTATAAGTAAGATAACTTCGGGCGATATAATTCTGATGCACGACTATATAGGAAAAAACAGCCCCACCGCCGAAGCGTTAAGACTGTTTATTCCTGAATTGTTGGATATGGGGTATAAATTCGTCGTAGTGAGCGAGCTTATCGGTACGGATGATTAAACCTCGATCGCTTCTTCCGTTTCGCTTGATTCTTCGATCTGATCCTCCGCCGCGGGAGTGTCTTCGGTCTTGTCCGAAGCCTTCTTCTGCGTCGGGGGGTCTATCATATATTTCTTGATTACGGGATACGCGGCGTAGGTTGAAATAAAGCCGCATGCGCCGAGGTGATATATAAGCGGCAGAACGAGCACGACACCTGCGCCGACAGGCATAAGGAGCATAATAAGAGCTACTGCGAATACGGTAAGCAGAAGTATACCGACAAACGCGAGCAGATTGCGCTTAAGCCCTAAAACAATGAAGATAAAGGAGTTCTTGATCGCCTTCGTTATCTTGATATTGAAAGTAATAAGTATCAGATATATGTAATATCTGAATACAAGATACAGACAAATCAGCGCTACCGTCATCGCGTACATAAAGTTCGTAAGAGCGGTGGGAGTCGAGGTGTAGAAATAGATAAAGTCAAATACGAGAACACCCATTATTGCGGTGTCCACAATACCCATAATAAGACCTTGCTTCCAGTTTTTCTTTATAGCGTAGAAATAGTCCGACATAATGAATACACTGTCTCCGCGCACGAGACCTCTCATAACGTAAGTCGAGCCAACCATCTGAAAGCCGAACGTAGCTATGTGGAATATGGCGAGCGCGCCGATAACCCAGTAAACGTAGGTGTTATAAGCGGGAAGACCGAACTGCGCCAGATACGTGTTCGCGTTTATATTGTTTACCATATCTCCGCCAAGCGTTGAGATGCCGTAAAGAGCAGGGAACTCGGTGTAATATGCTGTCGGCGTCGTCGGACTTGCAAAGAAATACAAGTATAGCGAGATGATAAGAGGGAAGATCTGAAAGTTCATTATCATCGTAGCGGAGATGATCTTGGTGAACTTTCGACCGAATAATTTGAAAAAATATTTTAGATTGGGAGTGGTGTCCTCGCCTTTTTCAACGCCCTTGCCGTCTCGGTTGAAATCAAGCAGGCGCGGGCGTGGCTTTTTGTTATTTTTACTCAATTTATATAAACCGTCCTTATAAAATGCTTATCAATATATAATTCTAACACAATAATGTCAACAAATGATGAACAACAGAAAAATTATTGAGAATTATTTTTATTTTCTCGAATTTGCCGCGTGGAAGGCTATAATTGATACCGCAGAAGCAGTCGGTAATGAGCCGCGGAACTCTCGCTTGTAATCAATTCTGATATTCATATCGGCTTTAGCGGCAAGCTTGCTTGAAATGCCACGCTTTTCGCCGCCGATGATAAACAGAATGGGCCCCGTGAGATCTGCCTCGTAAAGCGATACGGAATCACGTATTTCCGCGCAGATAATCTTAAAGCCGCAAGCCTTGAATTTGTCAACTGCGCTTTCGAGATCATCAACGAAAATGTCAAACAGCTCACTCGTTCCCGCTGCGGATTTTGCGACCACGCCCGAAGCTGACATCCAGTTGCGTTCGGGCAAAACAAGTCCGTCCGCGCCCGCAGCGTACAGAGATCTCACACAGTACCCGAAATTATAAGGATCCTCAACGCCGTCTATCAGGGCGTAAAATCCGCATTTGTTAATTTTTTCACAATCAACAGAGGGATAGCTTCGATCAGTTGTAAGCGCAATAATACCGCCGTGGGTGTTGCCGTGAGCTATGCAGCTTATGGTCTCGGTATCGGATTCCACAAGTTCGAAGCCAAGCTCGCGCGCCTTGTGCGTGAGGAATGCGAGCTCTCGGATCTTCTTGGGCTTAGATGCCGAATCGTATAGAATTTTGATGATTTTACGGTCGTTTTTGCCGTCAATTATAGAGCCTATAAGGGCTGAAATTGACGTCATACCTTCAAAAATATGATAATTTGAAGTGTCCATAATGGGTCTCCAATCCGCCGTTTCTGCCTCAAAAAACGGCACAAATAAGGTTATATTAAGACGAATAAAAACATATATTTAATTTGAAACGAATATATGAATTGAGGTATATCTATGGCGTATTTATCAACGGGTAAAGAACGGTGCGTGATACTTGGCACGTATCTCGTTGAAAATAACTCTACGGTAAGATCGGTTGCCGCAAGATTTGGAATCAGTAAAAGCACGGTACATAAGGATGTGACGGAAAAATTAAAGGGTGTAAATTTGTCGCTGTATAAGGACGTCAAGAGGGTTCTTGAAAAAAATAAGGAGGAACGTCACATACGCGGCGGCGAGGCAACGCGAAATAAATATATACACGAAAAAGAAATAAGCTGATTAATTGCGCATTAAAATCTACGATCAGAATATGAAGGGCCGATATTGGCAAAATTGGGCAAAATGTCACCCAAAGCCGAAAATCAGCCCTTTTTGCCGTTTTTGCTCCCCTAAATTATACAAAATTTTGATTTTGTATAATTTTGCCTATATCGAAAAGCAACTCCCTGTTTTTGAAATCTTTAAAAATTC